>NZ_JCBCUW010000066.1:0-26419 GCF_059862525.1 Pseudomonas sp. MF08875 | reverse complement strand
CAGTGAAACGATGCATCGCCGATGGTAGTGTGGGGTTTCCCCATGTGAGAGTAGGTCATCGTCAAGATTAAATTCCGAAACCCCATTTGCGAAAGCAGATGGGGTTTTGTTTTGCGCGATGGAAAAGGGCCAGGCCAGCCGTGAACAGTTTGATCCCCATCAAGGCAGGCGCCAATGCCGACACCGACAATGGTTCATCCAAGGTGAGGCCGCCATGATCTATCCGCTGCTATTGACGTTGCATTTGTTCGCCGCGCTGATCTTTATTGGCACAGTATTTTTTGAAGTGTTGTTCCTGGAGAGCATCCGAAAGCAGATTCCTTCAAGAGTCATGGATCTGGTGGAGCAGGGCATTGGGCGCCGTGCACGGTCACTGATGCCTTGGGTGCTGATAATCCTGTTTGGCGCCGGCCTGGGCATGGTTTGGTTACGCTATCTGCCCGCATTGGGCTCCCCCTTCAGTTCCTCCTTCGGCACGTTGCTGGCCCTCAAGATCCTGATTGCCAGCAGCGTTTTACTGCATTTCTTAGCGGCAATGTTCCTGTTTCGTACGAAACGGATGAAAGCCACCTATGTGCATTTCATCCATCGCAGCTTGTTTGTGCATATGGTCGCCATCGTCCTCTTGGCCAAAGGTATGTTCTATCTGAGCTGGTAGTTGCGGGCAGATTCTGTGCCAGGTCTGGCCTCAGCTTGATGCAAATCAAGGAGCCTCCCAGGTGAAAGGCCGACACTGACCTCCCGTAGCCAGTCTCGGAGACCGCGATGTTCGACGTTTATCACAATCCCAACCCGCGGCCCCTCCACTGCAATAAAGAGAGGGCCGCCCTCGGCTACGCCAGTGACAGCCAAAAATTCCACGGTGGTATCGGCTCCCTGGACTTGCTGCGTGCGTTACGCAGTAGTCGACAGAAGCAGCGGCCCCTATCCCTGACAGTGCAATTGCCTTCCACGCTCAAGGCATTGGCGAACGCTCCCCAAACCCCGGGCTGCGAGCGGGGCCATGTGGAGCAGTACCTGTTGCGCCTGGAGCGCGAAATCGACCTGATCGGTTGCCATTTAAGCAGCGAGCAACGTATCGAGCAGTTTCACCTTAGCGGTGGCACCCCTTGTGCTGCTCACCTGCAACGGTTGATGAAGCGCCTGCGCAGCCGCTTTAATTTTTTGGGCCACGAAGGTGGCGACTACAGCGTCGAAGTCGATCTGCACCACACGGATTGGGCAACCATGCGCCTGCTGCGCGACCAGGGTTTTAACCATGTCAGCATCGGCGTGCCCGACATGGGCGCAGACGCCGAGCTGTCAGTGGCCTGCTACCAGAACCCGGCGCCTATTCATTCACTGATCGACGCGGCGCGCACCTTTGGCTTTCGCACTATCAACGTGGATCTGGGCTACGGTCATGCCTGGCAAACGCCGCAAAGTTTGTCTCGCAAGTTAGCCACTCTCATCGAGCTGGAGCCTGACCGCGTGCTGGCATTCGATTACGCCCAGCCCGGGCCACGGCACCGCGCGCTGTGCGCCAGCCCCTTCACCGGGTTGTCCAGCGACGAGGATAAGCGCGCCATGCGCCAGGATTGTTTCGAGCAACTGTGCGCCGCTGGTTATTACTACATTGGTCTCGGCCAGTTTGTGCGCCCGGACGACGACCTGGCCATTGCCCAGGAGCAAGGCCGCCTGCACCGCAACTACCAGGGCTTTACCAGCCACGGTTACTGTGACCTGGTAGGGCTCGGCCTGGGTGCCATCAGCCAGATCGATGATCTGTATGCGCAAAACACCGAAGACCTACAGCACTACCAGCTGCAACTGGACCGCGAGCAGTTGCCCACGATCCGCGGTTGGCGCTGCGAGGCCCAGGATCAGGTGCGCCACGACGTCATGGAGCGCCTGGTGTGCGACCTGGAACTGGACATCCAGGCTATCGAGCGTCGCCATGGTCTGATATTTCGCGAATACTTTTCATCCGTCTGGCCACTGCTGGAGCAGTTGAGCCGTGACGGCCTGATCGAGCTGTCGAGCCGCATGATAAGCATCCTTCCTGCCGCGAGGCTGGAGGTGGACGCCATCTGCAATCTGTTTGAAAGGGATTTGGACGCTGCACGGCATTAACGCCCCCCCCACGAGTTGATCGATGATGAACCCCGCTCTTGAATTCAATCGCGCCCTGGTCGAAAAGTACGATCGCCCGGGGCCGCGCTACACCTCATACCCGACCGCGCCGCAGTTCCACCAGGCGTTTGCCGTGGACGACTACCAACGCGCCGCCCACGACAGCAACCAGGCCGCCGTGCCCAAGCCGCTGTCGGTCTACATCCACATCCCGTTCTGCAAAAGCCTTTGCTACTACTGCGCCTGCAACAAAATCATCACCCAGAAAACCCATCGCGCCACTGAGTACCTGAATTACCTCAAGCGCGAAATCAATATGCAGGCGGCATTGTTCGACAGCACCCGCAAGCTCACCCAATTGCACCTGGGCGGCGGCACGCCCACCTACCTGACCCACGAGCAGTTGGCGGACCTGATGCAGCACCTGCATCAGGCTTTCGACATGGATGACAGCGACAACCACGAGTTCTCCATCGAGGTCGACCCGCGCACCATCAGCGCCGAGCAGATCCGTGCATTGCGTGGCTTGGGTTTCAATCGCCTGAGCTTCGGCGTGCAGGATTTCGACCCGCAGGTACAAGCGGCGGTCAACCGGGTGCAGAGCGAAGAGCAGGTCTACGAACTGGTGGCCGCCGCCCGCCAAGCGCATTTCAAATCCGTCAGTGTCGATTTGATCTACGGTTTGCCACTGCAAACCGTTGCCAGTTTCGACGTGACCCTGAGCAAGATCATCGCCCTGCGCCCGGACCGCATTGCTGCCTACAGCTATGCGCACTTACCGGAACTGGTGCGTGCCCAGCGCCTGATCCGCCCAGAAGACATGCCGCCGCCGGAGCGCAAGCTGGAGTTGCTGGAACTGACCATCCGACGCCTGACCGAGGCCGGTTACGTGTACATCGGCATGGACCACTTTGCCTTGCCCGAAGACGAACTGGCCCGTGCCCGCGCCAACGGCACCCTGCAACGCAACTTCCAGGGCTACTCGACCCACGCCGACTGCGACCTGATTGGCCTGGGCGTGTCGTCCATCGGCAAAGTCGGCGACAGCTACAGCCAGAGCGTCAAGGAACTGTCCCAGTACTACGCTCGCCTGGATCAAGGTTTGCTGCCGGTGCACCGCGGTTATCGCCTGAGTGCCGATGACTTGCTGCGCCGCGAGGTTATCAACGACCTGATGTGCCACGGGCGCATCGAGTTCGCCAAGTTCGAGGCGCGCCACGGTATCCGTTTCGGCGAGTATTTCGCTGAAGCATTAGCCCAGCTCCAGACTCTGGTGCAAGACGGCTTGGTGCAACTCCACGACGATGCGCTGGTGTTGCTCCCCCAGGGCCACCTGATGATGCGCAGCGCAGCGATGGCATTCGACGCTTACCTGGGTGGCGAACAAAAGGGCCGGTTTTCCCGCACCGTCTAGGCCGGGCAGGGTGGGTTCACGATAACTTTTCAAAGTTGATTTCAATCAAGGGCAGGGGGCCATGGGCTCCCTAACATGGGCGGCAGATCCCGCCGTTGAAGTCTGAGATTTCATGAAGATCCGCCCGCTGTTGTGCCGTAACTCCCTGCATTTTCTGACCCTGGGTCTTGTCCTTGTGTTGGCCCTGATGGCCGCTCCCTTCGAGGCGGTGTACGCCAAGTCCTATGGCGGCATCGAACAGCAGCGCATCGAAAAAACCTTCCCCAACGTCGACAAAGTTTCCGAGCCCCAGGGCCCGTACAAGGTGCAGACCTTGTCTGCGGGTGAGCAGGTGCTGGGTTACGTGTTCCAGAGCCTGGACGTGGTGGACATTCCGGCCTACTCCGGCAAGCCGATCAACACCCAAGTGATTCTCGACCCGGCCGGGGTGATAAAGGACGCCTTTGTCCTGGAGCACCACGAGCCGATTCTGCTGGTGGGCATCGCGGAAGAAAAACTTCACGAATTCAGCGCCAAGTACCTGGGCATTCAGGTCAACCAGCGGGTAGTGGTGGGCCATTCCAGCGACCCGAATGCCGTGACGGTCGATGCCATTGCCGGTGCTACCGTCACCGCCATGGTGGTCAACGAAGTCATCATGCGCGCCGCCCATACGGTGGCCGTGTCCCTGGGCCTGGTCAAAGACAACGCCGGTGTGGCCGCCACGCCAGCCAAGGTTCGCGAGGATGTCTACCACAGCGCGGATTGGGCGACGCTGCTGGGCGACGGCTCCATCCGCCGCCTGAACCTGACCCGCGGCCAGGTCGATAGTGCATTCAAGAACACCGCTGCCGCCGAGGTTGAAGTGGCCACGCCAGAGCAGGCCGACGACAGCTTTATCGACCTCTACGTCACCCACCTCAACCCGCCCACCATCGGCCGCAACCTGCTGGGCGAGAGCCAGTACCGCACGCTGATGAGCGAACTCAAGCCCGACGAGCAAGCCATCGCCGTGCTTGGCAGCGGTAGCTACTCGTTCAAGGGGTCGGGCTATGTGCGCGGTGGGATTTTCGACCGGGTGCAACTGCGCCAGTTCGGCGACAGCATCAGCTTCCGTGACATGGACTTCCAGCGCCTCGACGACGTGTATGCCCAGGGCATGCCAGCCTTCGACGAGATGGCGATCTTCATCGTGCGCGCCTCCCACCGTTTTGACCCGGGCGCGGCCTGGAGCCTGGAGCTGCTGGTGCGGCGCCAGACCGGACCGGTCAGCGGCGTGTTCAGCAGCTTCGAGTTGGCCTACCAGTTACCCGAAGCCTACCTGGACCGCCCGGCGCCCAGCGCCGAACAACTGGCGGCCATCGAGGAAGCCAATCGCCCACTGTGGCTGAACATCTGGTACCAGAAGAGCGTGCAGGTGGGTGTGCTCGCCGCCGCGCTGTTGCTGCTTACGGCCATCCTGTTCCTGCAAGACACCCTGGCCCAGCGCCCGCGCCTGCTGCATTGGGTGCGCCGCGGCTACCTGAGCTTCACCGTGCTGTTCATCGGCGGCTATGCCCTGGGGCAACTGTCGGTGGTCAACGTGCTGACCTTCGTCCATGCCCTGTTCGAGAACTTCCGTTGGGAGCTGTTCCTCACCGATCCGGTGATCTTCATGCTCTGGGTGTTCACTGCCGGCAGCATTCTGCTGTGGGGCCGTGGTGTGTTCTGCGGCTGGCTATGCCCGTTCGGCGCCTTGCAGGAGCTGATTAACGAGCTGGCGCGCAAGCTCAAGGTGCCGCAATACGAATTGCCTTTCGCGGTGCACGAACGCTTGTGGGCCCTCAAATACATTATTTTGCTGGTGCTGTTCGGCCTGTCCCTGGAGTCCATGGCCACCGCTGAGCGCTTCGCCGAGGTGGAGCCGTTCAAGACCGCCATCACCCTGCGCTTCGACCGCCAATGGTGGTTCGTGCTCTACGCCGCCGGCCTGTTGGTGGTCAACCTGTTCACCCGCAAAGTCTATTGCCGCTACATCTGCCCCCTGGGCGCGGCGCTGGCGATCCCCAGCAAGTTCCGCCTGTTCGACTGGCTCAAACGTCGCCAGGAGTGCGGCAACCCCTGCCAGTTGTGCGCCAAGGAATGCGAGATCCAGGCGATCCACCCCGACGGCCATATCAACGCCAACGAATGTCACTACTGCCTCGACTGCCAGATGACCTGGCACAACGAGAACAAATGCCCGCCGCTCATCAATAAGCGCAAGAAGCGCAACAAAGCGGCACCTGCCCCGGCGCAACTGATCCCGGTGGTGCAGGTGGCCCCCGGCGAATGACCCTGCGCGCAACGGCTTTCCAGATGGTTTTTCCCTTCAAGGAGCACACAGCATGAGCGATAAAGACAACAACCAAGGCCCGCAGGACGAAGCGCCGAAGGGCCTGAGCCGGCGCGGCTTCCTCGGCACCAGCGCGGTGGCCAGCGCGGCCCTGGCCGGCGCCACGGCGCTGGGCGGTACGGTGTTTACCCGCGAGTCCTGGGCGGCTGCGGCCAAGGAAGCACGGTCCAAGATCCACGTTGCACCCGGTGAGCTGGACGAGTACTACGGCTTCTGGAGCGGTGGTCACCAGGGCGAAGTGCGGGTGCTGGGCGTGCCCTCGATGCGTGAGCTGATGCGTATCCCGGTGTTCAACGTCGATTCCGCCACCGGTTGGGGCCTGACCAACGAAAGCAAGCGCGTGCTCGGGGACAGCGGCAAATACCTGAACGGCGACTGCCACCACCCCCACATCTCCATGACCGACGGCAAGTACGACGGTAAATACCTGTTCATCAACGACAAGGCCAACTCCCGCGTCGCGCGCATCCGCCTCGACATCATGAAGTGCGACAAGATGCTCACCGTGCCGAACGTGCAGGCGATCCACGGTCTGCGCCTGCAAAAAGTGCCCTATACCAAGTACGTGTTCGCCAACGGCGAGTTCGTCATCCCGCACCCTAACGATGGTCACAGCTTCGACCTGCAGGACAAAAACAGCTTCACCATGTTCAATGCCATCGACGCCGAAAAAATGGAAATGGCCTTCCAGGTCATCGTCGACGGTAACCTCGACAACGCCGACATGGACTACAGCGGCCGCTATGCCGCTGCCACCTGCTACAACTCGGAGAAGGCCTACGACCTGGGCGGCATGATGCGCAACGAGCGCGACTGGGTAGTGGTGTTCAACATCCCGGCCATCGAAGCGGCGATCAAGGCTGGCAAGTTCATCCACGTTGACGGCGACAAAACCCCGGTAGTGGACGGGCGCAAAGTCGATGGCAAGGACTCGCCGTTCACCCGCTACATTCCTGTGCCCAAGAACCCACACGGCCTCAATACTTCGTCCGATGGCAAGTACTTCATCGCCAACGGCAAGCTCTCGCCGACGGTTTCGATGATCGCCATCGACCGCCTCGACGACCTGTTCGCCGGCAAGTTCAAAGACCCGCGCGAGGTTATCGTCGCCGAGCCGGAACTGGGCCTGGGGCCGCTGCACACCACCTTCGACGGTCGCGGTAACGCCTACACCACGCTGTTCATCGACAGCCAAGTGGTGAAGTGGAACATGGACGAGGCTGTGCGCGCCTACAAAGGCGAGAAGGTCAACTACATCAAGCAGAAACTCGATGTGCACTACCAACCTGGCCACAACCACGCCTCCCTGACCGAAACCAGTGAAGCCGACGGCAAGTGGCTGGTGGTGCTGTGCAAGTTCTCCAAGGACCGCTTCCTGCCCACCGGCCCGCTGCACCCGGAAAACGACCAGTTGATCGACATCTCTGGCGAGGAAATGAAACTGGTCCACGACGGCCCAGCCTTCGCCGAACCCCACGACTGCATCCTGGCGCGCCGCGACCAGATCAAGACGCAGAAAATCTGGAAGCGCGACGACCCGTTCTTTGCCGCCACCGTGGCCATCGCCAAGAAAGACGGGATCAACCTGGAGACCGACAACAAGGTTATTCGCGACGGCAAGAAAGTGCGGGTCTACATGACCTCGATGGCGCCGTCCTATGGCCTGAACGAATTCACCGTCAAGCAGGGCGATGAAGTCACCGTGACCATCACCAACATCGACCAGATCGAAGACGTGTCCCACGGCTTCGTCATGACCAACCACGGCGTGAGCATGGAGATCAGCCCGCAGCAAACCTCCTCCATCACCTTCATCGCCGATAAACCCGGCCTGCACTGGTACTACTGCAGCTGGTTCTGCCATGCGCTGCACATGGAAATGGTCGGCCGCATGAAGGTCGAACGGGCGTAACGCCTACTGAGGCCATAGGTGGCTGCAGTTAGCCCTTTGTGGGAGCGGGCTTGCCCGCGATTGCGATTTATCAGTCGACATCACTGTTGAATGTTCAGCCGCTATCGCGGGCAAGCCCGCTCCCTCACCTGCCGGCCCATCGGAACAAGGAACGGTGTTGTGCGCGTAAACCGGATACACCTCATAGCCCTTGTGCTCACGGCTTTTTCCACCGCCGCCGTTGGCGCGGTGCAACCTATCGACAACCTGCCGCTCCAGGCGGCGGGTGAAGGCCAGTGGCGTCTGCCTGCCGGCCAGTACCAAGGCAATTTCAGCATTGACCGCCCCATGCAACTGGACTGCGAACCCGGTGCGGTGTTCCAGGCCCAAGGCGTGGGCAACAGCATGATTATCAGTGCCGCCGACGTGACCTTGCGCGGCTGCACCTTCACCGATTGGGGCCATGACCTCACGGCCATGAACGCCGCCGTCTTCATCCAACCCCAGGCCCGGGGCGCGGTGGTACAGGGCAACCATATGCGCGGCCAGGGCTTCGGCATCTGGGTTGACGGCGCCCAGGACGCCAGCCTGCTCGACAACCGCATCCAGGGCGACCCGAACCTGCGTTCCCAGGACCGTGGCAACGGCATCCACCTCTACGCGGTCCACGGCGCGCGGGTCATTGGCAACGAAGTGCGCGAGGCGCGCGACGGCATCTACATCGACACCTCCAACGGCAACCTGATCCAGGGCAACACCCTGGAGGACCTGCGCTACGGCGTGCACTACATGTTCGCCAACGACAACCAGGTGCTGGGCAACACCACGCGGCGCACCCGCACCGGGTTTGCCCTGATGCAAAGCCGCAAGTTGACGGTGATCGGCAACCGCTCCGAGCAGGACCAGAACTACGGCATCCTGATGAACTACATCACCTACTCGACCCTGCGCGACAACTTCGTCAGCGACGTGCGCGACGGCACCACCGGCGACACCATGATCCCCGGTGCCGAAGGCAAGGCCCTGTTCATCTACAACTCGCTGTTCAACGTGATCGAGGGCAACCACTTCGAGCGCAGCCCGGTGGGCATTCACCTCACTGCCGGTTCCGAAGACAACCGCATCCAGAACAACGCGTTCATCGACAACCAGCGCCAGGTCAAATACGTCGCCACGCGCTTGCAGGAATGGTCAGTGGAGGGGCATGGCAACTACTGGAGCGACTACCTGGGCTGGGACCGCGACGGCGATGGCCTGGGCGACATCGCCTACGAGCCCAACGACAACGTCGACCGCTTGCTCTGGCTCTACCCGCAGGTGCGCCTGTTGATGAACAGCCCCGGCATCGAGCTGCTGCGCTGGGTGCAACGGGCCTTTCCGGTGATGAAATCCCCAGGCGTGCAAGACAGCTATCCGCTGATGAAATCCCCCATACAAGCCAAGGAGCCGAGCTGATGAACGTGGTCGAGATCGAAGGCGTCAGCCAGCGTTACGGGCAGACCACCGTGCTGCACGACCTCACCCTGAGCCTGGGGGAGGGCGAAGTGCTTGGCCTGTTCGGCCATAACGGCGCGGGCAAGACCACCAGCATGAAACTGGTGCTGGGCCTGTTGCAGGCCAGCAGCGGCCAGGTGCGGGTGTTCGACCGCGCGCCCAGCGACCCCCATGTGCGCCAGTTGTTGGGCTACCTGCCGGAAAACGTCACCTTCTACCCGCAACTCAGTGGCCTGGAAACCCTGCGCCACTTCGCCCGCCTCAAAGGCGCGGGGTTGGCCCAGGTGGACAGCCTGCTGGACGACGTCGGCCTAGGCGCGGCCTCGCGGCGCCGGGTCAAAACCTACTCCAAGGGCATGCGCCAGCGCTTGGGCCTGGCCCAGGCCCTGCTCGGCGCGCCACGCCTGTTGCTGCTGGACGAACCCACCGTGGGCCTGGACCCCATCGCCACCCAAGACCTCTACCGCCTGCTCGAACGCCTGCGCAACCAGGGCACCAGCATCATCCTTTGCTCCCACGTGCTGCCGGGTGTCGAGGCCTATATCAACCGCGCGGCGATCCTCACCCAGGGGCGCCTGTTGGCCTTGGGCAGCCTGGCCAAGCTGCGTGAAGACGCCGGCCTGCCCACCCTGATCCGCGCCAGCGGCCTCAAGCACGCCTGGCCCTTGCAGCAGCGCTGGAACCTGGCCGGCCACGAGACCCAGGCCTGGGGCGCGGCGGGGCTGGAAGTGGCGGCCCATAACGGCAGCAAACTGGGGCTGTTGCGCCAGTTGCTGGAAGAAGACGACCCTCGGGACGTGGAGATCCATCCGCCGTCCCTGGAAGACCTGTATCGCTACTACATGACCCGCGCCGAGTTGGCGCCGGGCGAGGGGGCAGTATGACGCCGATCTGGAACATGGCCCGCAAAGAACTCAGCGATGGCTTGCGTAACCGCTGGCTGTTGGCGATCAGCCTGTTGTTCGCCGTGCTGGCCCTGGGCATTGCCTGGCTCGGCGCGGCGGCGTCCGGACAACTGGGCTTCACCTCGATCCCGGCCACCGTGGCCAGCCTCGCCAGCCTGGCGACGTTCCTGATGCCGCTGATCGCCCTGTTGCTGGCCTATGACGCGATCGTTGGCGAAGACGAAAGCGGCACCTTGCTGCTGTTGCTCACCTACCCCCTGGGGCGCGGGCAGATCCTGCTGGGCAAATTCCTCGGCCATGGCCTGACCCTGGCCCTGGCCACGTTGATCGGCTTTGGCTGCGCCATGCTCGCCATCGCGCTGTTGGTCGAAGACGTGGAGTTGCCTCTGCTGCTGTGGGCCTTTGGCCGCTTTATGGTGTCCTCGACCCTGCTGGGCTGGGGTTTCCTGGGCCTGGCCTATGTGCTGAGCAGCGTCTCGGCGGAAAAATCCACCGCCGCCGGCCTGGCGCTGGGTGTGTGGTTCTTCTTCGTCCTGGTGTTCGACCTGGTGCTACTGGCCCTGCTGGTGCTCAGCGAAGGCCAGTTCAGCCCCAAACTGCTGCCCTGGCTGCTGCTGCTCAACCCGGCGGACGTGTATCGCTTGATAAACCTCTCCGGCTTCGAGGCCGGGGCCAACATGGCCGGGGTCCTGACCCTGGGCAAAGACCTGCCGCTGCCGGGCTCGATGCTTTGGCTGTGCCTGGGCCTGTGGGTGGTGGCGCCGCTATGCCTGGCCTACCGGCTGTTCCGCCGCCGCGCGGTTTGACGAATTTTGAGGCTTGATGGAGTACCCAACGATGAACCGCTTTTACCAAAACACCGCCCGCGTCTGTGCCGTATTGCTGCTGGGGCTGCTGCTGGGGGCCTGCGACAAGGCCGAAACGGCCAGCTACAGCGATGCCCCCACGGCGTTCCACCCCAGCGATGAATGCCACGTGTGCGGCATGATTATCTCGGAGTTCCCCGGCCCCAAAGGCCAGGTCGTGGAGCGCAACGGCGTGAAGAAATTCTGCTCCACCGCCGAAATGCTCGGCTGGTGGCTGCAACCGGAAAACCACCACGACGATGCCAAGCTCTATGTCCACGACATGGGCCGCAGCCCCTGGGACGCGCCCAACGACGCTTACCTGATCGACGCAAAAACCGCGTTTTATGTGATCGGCACAAACCTCAAGGGTGCCATGGGCGTGGTCCTGGCCTCGTTCTCCGACCAGCAGGCCGCCGAAAAACTGGCCACCATCAATGGCGGGCGCGTGCTGCGCTTTGCCGACATCGACCAAGCCGTGTTGCAACAACAACCGGCAATGCATCACGACATGCACTGACATCCTCACCGTAGGAGCCTGGCTTGCCAGCGAGGGTGGCGTTGAGATCGCCATCGCCGGCAAGCCGTGCTCCTACAGGTCAGCGGCACCCGCCATCTCCCGCGCACACTCCCCCTCATCCAACAAATCTGATTACCGTCAAGTCGCTATTTCCTGCGCTGTTCAAAGATAGGCCCCGCGGTAATCCCTAGGCGTGAGGTGTAGATGATGAAGACCGAGTTTCAGGACCGTTTGGCGGTAATCACCGGGGCCAGTTCAGGGATCGGCCTGGCCCTGTGTGCGGCGTTGTTGCCGCGCGGGGTGCGGGTGTTGGCCATGTCGCGCACCCTCGGGGAGCTGGCGGTGTTGCAGCAGATCTACGGCGAGCGCTTGCGCTGGTTCGCTGGGGATGTCACCCGAACCGACGATTTGCACGAACTGGCGCGCCAGGCTGCGCGCCTGGGGGCGGTGGATTACCTGGTGCCCAATGCCGGCAGTGCGGAACTGGCCGACAGCCTGGACATGGGCGCGTTCGAGCGCCAATGGGCGGTCAACGGTGCCGGGGCGCTCAATACCCTGGCGGCGCTGCGCGGCGAGTTGGCCAACCCGGCGTCGGTGGTGTTCGTCGGCAGTTTTCTCTGTGATTCCAGCTTCCCCGGCCTGGCCGCCAGCATCGCCAGCAAGGCCGCTTTGGTGGCCCAGGTGCGCACCCTGGCCACCGAACTCGGGCCGCTGGGCATTCGCATCAACCTGGTGTCACCGGGGCCCACCGCCACAGCGCTGTGGGACAACCTGGGCCTGGACGAAGAGCAGTTGGAGGCGCTCACCAGCCGCCTGACCCAACGCCTGGTGCCGGGGCGTTTTCTCGATGCGGCGGCAGTGGCCAATGTCATGGTTTTCCAACTCTCCCAAGGCGCCCGCGGGGTGTATGGCCAGGACTGGAAAGTCGACGGTGGCTACACCCTGGGGTAATACGCCCGTTAACCCACCTCTCGTCGCAAGCGGGCTCCCCCGCGCTGGAGGGCAAAGCCCTCCCATCCCTGCTATCCGTGAAACCTGAGTGATGGGGCTGCTGCGCAGCCCGGCGCGGGCGAGCCCGCTTGCTACGAGGGGCGGGTCAGTGGGAGGTGCCTTCGGCGAATTCGATCTTGTTGCCCACGTTGTACTTGCCCGAGGGTTTGTTCATGGGCAGGCGCTTGATCTCCCTGAGGGTCTTGCTGTCGTAGACGATCAGCGCGCCGTCGGTGTCCCAGATGCTCAACAGCAGGTAGCGCCCGTCGCGGGTAAATTCCACGTGGGCGGCGGTTTTGCCGGGCATGGGCCGCAGGGTGTGGGCGATCTCCAGGGTCTGTTTGTCGATCAGGTGAATGGCGTCGTTGTCCGGGCCGAAGAACACGTCGGTCCAGGCATAGGGCGAATTGACGTGGCTGCGCATGAAGAACCCCGGCCCCAGGGTGGGGATTTCCTTGATGAGCTTCCAGGTCTTGAAGTCGATCACCGAGATCAGGCCCTTGCTGATGTTGGGCGTGGCGAACACCCAGTCACCGTTGCGCTTCCAGTAGGTGCCCGAGCCCAGGTGCGGCATGCCGGGCAGGGGGATGTCGGTGACGACGTTGCCACTGTCCAAGTCGATGACCTGGCCGCCCTGGGCCTTGCGTGAGGTGGCGAGCAACTGGCGGTAGTCCGGGGAGAACGAGAAGTCGTCGAGAAAATCCTGGGCGGCTATGCGCCGTGGCTCGAAGTTCGGCGTGCCGGCATAACTCAGTTCCCAAACTTCCTTCACATCCTTGAGGGCAACGATGAAGCTGTTTCGGGGCGGGGCGGTGTACACCGCGCTGACCCGCGATGTTTTGCCGTCCAGGCCCGTGGCGGGCAGGGTCTTGACCAGGCTCAGGTCGCGGGCATCGAGCAGCACCAGGCTGCCGGGCAGGTAGTTGCCCACCAGCACCCAGCGCCCGTCTTTGCTCACGGCCAGGTTGCGGGTGTTGAGGCCGGCGCGCACTTCGGCGATGAGTTTGAGGTTGTGCAGGTCGTAGAGGCTGATCCAGCCATCGCGGGAGGCGAAGTAGACGAAGCGCCCGTCCGGCGAGAATTTCGGCCCGCCGTGCACGGCAAAATGCGAGGCGAAGCGGTCGAGCACGGTGAAGCGGTCGCCGTCGAGGATGTTGATGTGGTGGTCGCCAGCCTCCACCACCACGAACAGGTTCAGCGGGTCGGCGTGGTGCTGTGGGGTGCTGGGCAGCGTGCTCAGGTCGGCCAGCAGCCTGTGGCTGGCGCGGATGTCGTGGTCGTTCCAGGTCGGCGGCGTGGCGGGGGGCTGTTGCAGGTAGTCGGCGAGGGCGTCGATCTGTGGCGTGCTGAGGGTGCCGGCGAACCCGGCCATCTGGCTGGCGGGGCGGCCGTTGGCGATGACCTTGCGCACCTCATCGGGCTTGATCCGCCCCAGGCTCTCGGGCAGCAGCGCCGGCCCGGCAGCGCCCAGGCGTGTGGCGCCGTGGCAGCTTTCGCAGTGCTGCTGGTACAGCGCGGCGGCAGGCTGCGGCGCCGCGCCATGGGCGGCGCTGGCCCACAGCAGCGGCAGCAATAGCAGGCCTTTCACGATGCCACCTCGGTCATTTTGGCCGCGACGCGATGGGGGTAGACGCGCGCCGGGTATTCCACATGCTGGTCGGCGAACAATGCGACCACTTTGCCGATCACGGTCAGTGTCGGCACCCCTTGCTCGCATTCGATGGCCATGCTGCTCAGGTGTTCCAAGGTGCCCCGGGCCACGTGCTGGTCGGGCCGTGCGCCATTGCAGATCAGCGCGGCCGGGGTGCCCGGGGGCATACCGGCTTCCATCAGGCGCTGGGCGATCACCGCCAGGTTGGACAGGCCCATGTAGAACACCAGGGTCTGGCTGTCGTCGGCCAGGCTGGCCCACGGCAGGCTCAACTCGCCGTCGCGTTGCAGGTGCCCAGTGATGAAGCGGCAGGAGTTGACCAGGTCGCGGTGGGTCAGGGGGATGCCGGCATAGGCGCTGCACCCGGCCGCGGCGGTAATGCCAGGTACGATCTGGCAGTCAACGCCGCGTTGCAGTAGGTACTCCAGCTCTTCGGCGCCACGGCCGAAAATGAATGGGTCGCCGCCCTTGAGGCGCACCACGCGCTGGCCCTGGTCGGCGAGGTCGGCGAGCAATTGGTTGATCTGCTCCTGGGGCATGCTGTGGCAGCCGCTGGCCTTGCCCACGTAATGGCGGGCGCAGGCCAGGGGGATCAGGCTCAGCAACTCGGGGCTGACCAGGCGATCGAAGACCACCGCATCCGCCTGCATCAACAGGCTCCAGGCCCGCAAGGTCAGCAGGCGTGGGTCGCCCGGGCCGGCCCCGACCAGGGCCACCTCACCGGGGCGCAGGAGCGATTGCAGTGCGGCAGGTATCACGAGGGATGAATTCATGGCGACTTCCTTGGTACTTCATCAGGTGGCGGCCCCGCGGCTGTGCCGCCGCGTGGGCCGGGTGCAGCCCATTCAGCTTTGGACGCAGATCAGGTTGCTCTGGGGGCGCACGCCGATCTCTTCGTCGCTCAGGTAGCAGCCGGGGTCTTGGCCCCACAGGTCGCCTTCGGCCCAGGCGCGGGTGCGGGTGTTGCCGTTGCAGATATCCAGCCAGCGGCACTGCGAGCAGCGCCCGCCGATGGCCCGTGGGTGCTGGCGCAGTTGCTGCAACAGCGGGTCGGGTTCGTCCAGCCACAGGGTGCGGAACGGCGTCTTGCGCACGTTGCCCACCGAGTGCTGCCACCAGTAGGTGTCGGGGTGGACTTCGCCAGTGTTGTCGATGTTGGCGATGCCGGAGCCGGAGGCATTGCCGCCCCAGGCGTGGAGCATGTGCTCCAGTTGCGGGTAGTGCTCGGGCAGGTGGCGATGCACCCATTGCAGTAGCAGGATGGCGTCGGCGTCGTTATTGCCGCTGACAAAATCGCTTAGGCTGCCGGCCTGGATATCGGCCCAGGCGCGCTCGAAGATCAGCGTCATGGCATCGCGGCTCATCTGCTGGTGGGCGTCGAGTTGGCGGCTGCGCTTGCCGCGGCCGCTGTAGTTGAGGTGCGAGAGGTAGAACTTCTGTACGTCGTATTCGCGCATCAGGTCCAGCAGTTGCGGGAGCTGGGCGTGGTTTTCCTGGGTCAGGGTGGTGCGCAGGCCCACGCGGATGCCGCGTTGGCGGCACAGGGCGATGCCGTGCATGGAACTGGCGTAGCTGCCCACCAGTTGGCGGAAGGCATCGTGGGTTTCTTCCAGGCCATCGATGCTGACCCCCACATAGTCGAAATTGGCGGCGGCGATCTGCTCGATATTGCTTTCGCTAATCAACGTGCCGTTGGTGGACAAGGCGACGAAAAAACCCCGCGCGCGGGCGTAGGCACTGAGCTGGAAGAGATCGTCGCGCAGCAGCGGCTCACCGCCAGAGAGGATCAACACCTTGACCCCGGCCTCGTGCAGGTCATCGATCACCGCCAGGGCCGCAGCGGTGTCCAGTTCATCGCGGAACACGCTGTCGGCCGAGGTGGCGTAGCAGTGCTTGCAGGTCAGGTTGCAGCGGCGCAGCAGGTTCCAAATCACCACGGGCGCCTGCTTACTGCCGGGTAGGCTGGTGCGCGGAGGCGGGCTCTGGCCGGCGAGGGCACGTAGGTAATGGCTGATCCTTAACATGGGATTCTCCTAGAGCACGGGGTGGCCGGCCGGGTGGGTGGGCAGGCGCAGGCCGGTTTTTTTCAGGATGCGGCTGCTGACCAGCATCTCGTCAGCCGCGCAGGCCTGGCCCAGCAGGAAGCGCAACTGCTCGCGGTAACTGTCGATTTCTTCGCTGCTACGGCCGTGGACCATGGCGAACAGGTTGTAGCGCCACGCTTCGCGGCGCGGGCGCCGGTAGCAGTGGCTGACATAGGGTTGGGCGCCGACCAGGGCACCGAGGCGCGGCATGTGTTCGTCGTCGATGTCCCACACGGTCATGCCGTTGAAGCGGTAGCCCAGGCGATAGTGGTTGGGCACTGCCGCGATGCGCCGGATCGCGCCCTCGGCTTGTAGGCGCTGGAGCAGTTGCAGGGTGGCGTCGACGCTGATGCCCAACTGCTCGGCCAGCCAGGCCCAGGGGTCGTCCACCAGGGGCAGGCCAGCCTGGGTCAATTTGACCAGGCGCAGGGCCAAGGCATCGTCAGACCGGGAAATACAAACCGACATGGTAAGTCTCCTCTTTGGGCAGGTTGAGCACCGCCAGGCCGGTGGTGGCTTCGATCCGTTGCAAGGTGTCGTGCACGGCCTGCTCGTTGGCGCAGCCGAGCACGAACCACATGTTCCAGGCGTGCTCGCGGCGGTAGTTGTGGGCCACCTCGGGCAGGGTTTCGAGCAGTTCGGCCACGGCGTCGAAGCGCTCCTCGGGCACGGCCAGCGCGGCGAGGGTGAAGGCACCGCCCAAACGCTCGACGTCGAACATCGGGCCGAAGCGGGTGAGCAAGCCGTCTTCGAGCAACTCGTGGAGGCGGTCGAGCAATTGTGTGCTGGTGCTGCCCAGTTCCTCGGCCAGTACCTGCCAAGGGTGGCGTACCAGGGGTAGGCCCAGTTGTAGGCGGTTTATCAGGCGCCGATCCAGATCATCCATGGGCCCAGGCCTCGTTCTTGGGCGGGGCGAAACGCCCGCCGCACTGTTTGAAGGCCTGGGTGCTGAACAGCCATTGGTGGGGCAGGTCGGCCAGCAAATGGGCGTCGAGCAAGCCCTGGATATGGGCCTCCACCTGGTCACGCTGGCGCCCGTGGACCATGCAGAACAGGTTGTAGCGCCAGTGCGGCAAGCGCCGTGGGCGCTGGTAGCACAGGGTGATCCCCGGGGCTTTGCCCAGGCGTTGGCCGACCTCGTCGATCAGCGCATCGGGCACGTCCAGCACCAGCATGGCGTTGGCGGTAAAGCCCAGGGCGCGGTGGTTGAGCACCAGGCCGACACGGCGGAACAGGCCTTCTTCCTGCCACTGGCGCATCTGTTCCAGCACCTGGCTTTCCTGGGCGTGCAGGTGCTGGGCGAGGGCCTGGTAAGGGCGGCTGACCCGCGGCAGGCCGGTTTCCAACTGGCGGCGCAGGGCCAGCGCTTGCTGCACGGTGAGCGGCTCGCTCATGCCGAATCTCCCAGGGCGAAGCCCAGGTCGATGCGGTAGGAGGTGAGCATCGGCAGGTCCAGGGCGGTGAGGCCGGTGTCCTGTTCCAGTTCGACGAGGATCTGTTCCAGGTGTTGGCGATCAGGGCCGGTGACCACGAACCACAGGTTGTAGTGGTGCTCGCGGGCGTAGTTGTGGTTGACCTCCGGGTATTGGTTGACCCGCGCCGCCACCTGCTGCAAACGCTCCGGCGGCACGGCGAACGCGGCCAGGGTGCTGGCACCGGCGTGGCGGTGCTCGAACACCGGGCCGATGCGCGAGAGGGCGCCGGCCAGCTCCAGGCGTTGCAAGCAGGCCATCACCTCGGGTTCGCTGCAGCCCAGCACCTGGGCCATTTCCCGGTAGGGTTCCTCGCACAGCGGCATGCCGTGTTGGTAGCGGTCGATGAGGCGGCGGGTGAGTCGATCAAAGTCCATTTCAGTACCCCAGTTTGTGGGCGCGGTTGGTGAAGAAGATGCCGCTGGGTTTCTCGGCGGGCAGGCTGGTTTTCAGGGTCAGGCGATACGGGTCCCAGACCTGCACCTGGTCGCCATCGCGCACCGACAGCCAGAGCTGGTCGCCACGGCCGGTGAATTCCATGTGCAGCACGGCGGGCCCCGGCCGCAGGTCGGCGACGATGGCGTGGGTTTCACTGTCGATCACCTGCACTCGGTCGTTGTCCGGGTAGGCGAAGTTGACCCACAACTGGCGCCCGTCGGGCCGCGCGGTGACGAACACCGGTTGCCCGGCCACGGGGATGGCGGCGGTCTGGGTCCAGGTCCGGGCGTCCATCACCAACACCTGGTGGCGCCCGACGGCGGGCACGAACGCCTGGTTGTCGGCCACGGCCCAGCCTTCGAGGTGGGGCATCTTGTACACCGGCAATTTCGCCTGGCCCCGGCCGTAGTCGCCGAGCACGCGCTTGACCCCGCGTTCGGGGTGCCACAGGTCGAGTTGGGCCATGCCGTCTTCGCCGAACAGGCCGGCCATGTAGTAGCGCCCATCGGGGGTAATCAGGGCGTCGTAGGGTTGCTGGCCGATGCCGGTGTAGCGGGTGATAGTCGGTACGCGGCCGTGGCTGAAATCGGCGGTCCAGATCTCGCCGGTGTCGAACAGGCTGAACACAAAGCCTTGCCCCGGGATATCCACCAGGCCCACCACCCGCGAGCGCTGCTTGCCGTCGGCCAGGGGCGTGGCGGGGATGTCGGCCACCTGCTCCAGGGTCACGGCGTCGAACACCTTGACCCCGCCCGGCACATAGTTGGACACGGCAATGAGTGTGCCGTCCTGGCTGATGGCGCCGCCGATGGCGTTGCCGCCCTGGATTACCCGGCGCTCGATGCGCAGCGTGAGCAGGTCGATCTTGGTCAGCCCGCCGTCGCGGCCGAACACATACGCATAGCGCTCATCGCGCGAGAACACCACCGAGGCATGGGACAAGTCGCCCAGCCCCTCCAGGCGCGCCAGGGGCGTGGCGCCGCTGCTCTGGATAATCTGCACGCTGCCGCTGGCGCGCTCGATGACCACGCCCAGGTCACCGGTGCCGCGCAACGGGGCTTGGGCGCAGCCGCCGAGTAGCAGGGCGGCGGCGGCCGACAACAGGAAGGATCGGATCATGGGGCGTGGTTTCCTTGCACGAGAATGTCCACCAGCCAGGCGATATCGCCTTCGCTGAGCAGCGCCTCCCAGGCCGGCATGGCGGTGCCGGGCCGGCCCTGGGTGACGGTGGCGATCAGGCTGGCGCGGGGTTTGCCGGCCAGGGCCTGGGCGGTCAGGGCCGGGCCCAGGCCTCCGGTCAGGTGCAGGCCGTGGCAGGCACCGCAGTCCTGGGCCAGCAGGTGTTCGAGTTGGGCCCGGCGCGGTGCGTCGGGGGGCGTCAGCGCAGCTGCGCTGGCGCAAAAAAACAGTAGGAGCGGCGCCATGGCCAAACCGATGATCGATGGTTTCATGACGCCCTCCGGGTCGTTATTTAAGACTCAGTACCCACTTGGCCAGGGTGTTGGCTTCTTCATCCGTGACCGGGTTGGCCGGCATTGGAATCGGGCCCCAGTTGCCCTGGGTACCTTCCTTGATGTGCTTGGCCAGGGTGGCCTGGGCATCGGCCTTGCCGGCGTTCTTGGCCGCGACATCCTTGAGCGCCGGGCCCACCATTTTCATGTCCACGGTATGGCACGCGGCGCACGGCTTGCTCTTGAACAGCGCTGCGCCGTCATCGGCCAGGGCCGTTTGCACGCTGAGTGCAGCGGCCAGGGCGAACAAGGGGATGAGCATATTTTTCATAGGGTTTTCTCGTGTTGATGAAGCTCAATAAATGTCATGGCAGTTCAATAAATGTCGTACTGGGTGTTGTAGACGTTGAACTTGCCGGTCGGGGTGATGAGACGCTTGTCCTTGATAACTGACTTGAGTTTGAGGGTTTTGTCGTCGATCACTACCAGCGCCGATTCCTCGGTCTGGCCGTTCCAAACCGAGAACCACACCTCATCGCCGGCCTTGTTGTATTCCGGTTGCACAACGCGCAGGGCGCCGTCCTTGATGCCGGAGTACTCGGCGATGGGTAACGCGGTGTAGCCGGCGTCGAGCTTGTCGAGGTTGAACACCGCCACCGATTGGCTCAGCTTGGCGTCCGGGTTGAGGGTGGTGTCCACGTACAGGTGGCGTGAGTTGGGGTGGGTCTTGATGAACAGCGAACCGCCGCCCTGGCCCTTGAGGGACTCGACCTGCTTCCAGGCGTATTGCGGGTGCTTGATCGGGTCGGTGCCGATCACCGAAATCCCGCCGTCGCCCAGGTGGCTGGTGGCCCACACCGGCCCGTATTTGGGGTGGTTGAAGTTGGCGCCACGGCCGGGGTGGGGGATCTTGCCCACGTCCACCAGGGCGGTGAGCTTGCGCTCCTTGGAATCGATCACCGCGACCTTGTTGGAGTTGTTCGCCGCCGTCATGAAGTAGCGGTGGGTGCTGTCCCAGCCGCCGTCATGGAGGAACGGCGAGGCGTCGATGCTGGTGATGGTGAGGTTCTTGATGTCCTGGTAGTTGACCAGCAGCACCTTGCCGGTTTCCTTGACGTTGACGATGAACTCCGGCCATTCGTGGGAGGCGATGATCGCCGCCACCCGTGGCTCAGGGTGGTATTCCTGCTTGTCCACGGTCATGCCGCGGGTGGAGACGATCTGCTTGGGCTCCAGGGTTTCGCCGTCCATGATGGTGAACTGCGGCGGCCAGTAGGAGCCGGCAATCGCGTACTTGTCTTCAAAGCCCTTGAACTTGGAGGTTTCCACCGAGCGCGCCTCGATGCCCACCTTGATCTCCGCCACCTTGGTCGGCTCGGCGGGCCACAGGTCGATCATGTCGATCTTGGCGTCGCGGCCGATCACCAACAGGTAGCGCCCGGACGCGGAAATGCGCGAAATGTGCACCGCGTAACCGGTCTCGATGAGCTTGACGATTTTCTTGCTGTCACCATCGATCAGGGCAATCTTGCCGTCGTCGCGCAGGGTGACCGAGAACAGGTTTTCCAGGTTGAGTTTGCTGATCTGCTTCTTCGGCCGGTCTTCGGGTTTAACCAGCACCTTCCAGGTCTTCAGGGTTTCGGCCATGCCCCACTCGGGCGGCGTCGGGGCGGTGTGCTGGATGAAGTTGGCCATGACCGTGATCTGGTCTTTGGTCAGGGCATTGGAGGTGCCCCAGTTCGGCATCCCGCCCGGCGAGCCGTAGGTAATCAGCGCTTCGAGGTAGGCCTGGCCGCGGCCCTGGGTGATGTCCGGGGTCAACGGCTTGCCGGTGGCGCCTTTGCGCAGTACGCCGTGGCAACCGGCGCAGCGCTGGAAGTAGATCTCCTTGGCGGCGTCGAAGTCGGCTTGGGTCATGTCGGGGGCGCCGGCGGTTTTCACCATAGGCGCGGCGGGTTTACTGGCAGGTTCCTCGGCGCGGGCGGCGTGGGTCACCGCCAGGGCCAGCGCCGAGCAAAGCGTGGCGAAGGTCAAAGCGAAGGTTTTACGGTTGCGGATCAGCATTGGTTTTTACTCCTCAGGGCAGACCTTTGCGATGCGCTGAAAAGGCAGTGCAGAGCGCAGGTTCTTAGTGCACTGCAAGGCTATGTCGCGCAGCCCCGATGCTCGCTTGACGGCGATCAAGTTTGCGGCGCACGCGGCTTGCCAGGTTGTCGCAGGGCGCCGTAGCTTGGCGTGCAAATCCGCTGCGCCAACAGGTACTTACATGGACCTCTCAACCCCCGGCCACCCCAGCGCCGAACCCTTCTACCAGGTGCAAGGCAACGAGCAGACGCTGTTCGAGCAAGCCTGGCGCCACCGCATGCCGGTGCTGATAAAAGGCCCCACCGGGTGTGGCAAAACCCGCTTCGTGCAGCACATGGCCCACCGCCTCAACCTGCCGCTGTACACCGTGGCTTGCCATGACGACCTCAGCGCCGCCGACCTGATCGGCCGCCACCTGATCGGCGCCCAAGGCACCTGGTGGCAGGACGGCCCGCTGACCCGCGCCGTGCGCGAGGGCGGCATCTGCTACCTCGACGAAGTGGTAGAGGCCCGCCAGGACACCGCCGTGGTGCTGCACCCCTTGGCGGACGACCGCCGCGAGCTGTACCTGGAACGTACCGGCGAGGTCTTGCAGGCACCGCCCGGGTTCATGCTGGTGGTGTCCTATAACCCTGGTTACCAGAACCTGCTCAAGGGTATGAAACCCAGCACCCGCCAGCGCTTCGCCGCGCTGCGCTTCGACTACCCGGCCGCCGCCGACGAGGCACGCATCGTCGCCCGCGAAGCGGCGGTGGACCTGGCCCTGGCCACCGAGGTGGTGACCCTCGGCCACGCCCTGCGCCGCCTCGACCAGCATGACTTGGATGAAGTGGCCTCCACGCGGCTGCTGATTTTTACCGCGCGCATGATCGGCGCCGGCATGCCACCCCGGGAGGCGTGCCTGGCGTGCCTGGCCGAACCCCTGAGCGACGACGTACAAACCGTCGCGGCGCTGATGGACGTGGTCGATGTCCACTTCGGCTGACGCCCGCGCCCCCGGTACCCTGCCGGGGGACCTGGCGATGTGGTTTTTCATCCTCGCCGAACTGTCGGTGTTCGCCTTGCTGATCCTCACCTTCGCCGGCGCCCAGGCCCTGGACCGGCCCCTGTTCAGCGCCAGCCGCGCCTTGCTCGACCGCTCCACCGGCCTGGCCCTGACCTTGAGCCTGCTCACCGCCGGGCTGCTGGCGGCCATGGCCCAGCACTGGGTGCGCCAGGGCAGGGCACGTCGGGCGAGCGTGGCGTTGCTGCTGGCGCTGTTGCTGGCCAGCGTCTACGTCGGCTTGAAACTGGGCGAGTACCAGCACTTGGCGGCGGCCGGCCTGGGGCTAGAGCACAACAGGTTCTTCACCCTGTACTGGATCCTCACCGGGTTCCACTTCCTCCACGTGCTACTGGGCATGGCCATCCTTGCCTGGCTGGCCCGGCGCTGCTGGCGCCACGCCTACGGCGGCATGGAGTCGGGCGTGCTGTATTGGCACATGGTCGACCTGGTGTGGGTCGTGCTGTTTCCGCTGGTCTACGTCATTGGTTGAATGAAGGAGGCTCCATGGCCGTATTAATGGGCTGCTGGCTAGGGCTGGTACTGCTCAGCATCACCACCGTGGCACTGGGCCAACAGGCCGGATGGCCGGCGCTGATCCTGCTGCTGGCCGTGGCCAAGGCCTGGATGATTACCGACGGCTTCATGGAACTGCGCCACGGGCCACGGTTATGGCGGGGGCTATTACTGGGGTGGCCGGTGGTGTTGGTGGGGGTGGTGGGGTTGATGTTGTAAGCCCGCCGAATCGAACCCCCCAATCCCTAACGGCGCTTGATTGACGCGGCGATGGTGTCGGCCATTTTCTTTAGTTCATCTTTGCCAATAGTCGGTTTGCCGTCGGGTGCATCCTCGGAGTTTTGCATTACGTAGAGCAGCAAGTTGGGAGTGTCTTCCTTGGCGTCAGGGTCGCCTTTGACGTAGGCGATATAGCCGTAGTCCAGTGTCTGCGGTAAACACCCGGCGGCCTTCTTTTCGGCTTTGGAGAAGTACTGGTCGTCCCATGAGCATTCGTATTTCGAGGAACGTGTGGGACGGGTTATTTCGACAAAAGTGGATTGACCTTTATAGCCACCGATTTGAACTGAGGGGAATTTACGAAAGCCGAGGGCCTGGTATTTCACGCCGCCCCAATCGGGACGCTCCCAAAATGCACGGAGTTCTTGTTCTACAGAGGCGTTTTCTTCTTTTGAGTAATTTTCTTCGAATAGCGCGCTTTGGTCGCGGAAGAGTATTCTGACGTCAGGATGGTCTTTCAGCCGCATGATAGTGCCCATGCTACGTTTTTGTGGGCGGTCGTCCTTAACGAAACCGTAGGGCATGCAAAATCCTCTTTCTTTCGGCAACTCGTAAAGAGCGCGAGATCGGAAATTTTGAGAGAAATGAGAGAGGTCAGATTCGAATTTTTCTTTTGTTGAGGATGTTACTTTTCTGGAAGTGTCAAAAAAATAAATTCGCCCCGCTCGATAAATATAAATATAGCCGTAATACCAGTCATTATCGTAATAAGATAAAAGCAAAGATTCCGGTCCTGACTCGTACTTTATGATTTGCACAGCGGGATCTTTTTTTGCCTCCTCCTTTAGTTCCTCTATATAACTATCTTTCGCTTTTTTTATGCGAAGAAAACTTCTTTCTGGAAGTTCTGAGGATGTGCGAACACCTCCTCGATAAATTGAGCTTGCAAAGAACTGATTTCCCCACTTCTCAAGATTATGGGTGCCTTTACTCGGGTCTGGATCATTTTGCACAACACCTATTTCAACTTCCCCTGGCAGACTAATCTGAAAATACCCTACACACTCAGTCTTCCAATTCTCTGGAGTGACTTGGGTCTTTGCTTGAAGGACAAAAGAAGTACTTCCCAGGAGACAAGCCAGCGAGATTTTTTTGATAAGTTTCATCCGCGATACTCCGGGGTGCTTTTTGAAAGGGTCGCAATTTGCTTTTCAGGTTGCTGGATATCCAGCGATCCGCTTGTTGTGGGGTCCACAGGGGTTGTATGAGTCATCAAGGCATGGTGGAATTTCATATTATTGTTCTCATATTTTGTCCAGTTGACCGGATAGGTAGTAATAAAACCGCATATCTCATTTAGCCGAAGGGTACTGCTGGATTCATATTGGGGGCTATCCCAGAATTTTTGCTCGAAGGGCATTAGATTTTTCTTATCTGTTTTAAGATTTATATTCCTATCTTTCCCTGGTTCTACCGAGGTATCAATCACAGGCCAAATAGACGCGGGAAACATTTGTTCTTTTCGAGAGGGATAGATATTTCTCGGAACAAACTTAAAAACCGCCTCATAATGCCCAGCATTACGCTTGGCCACCGCCTGTATCGCCTTCCAACTATCCGGATGCCCAGGTTTTTCAATAGCCTCTTTCAATTCATCAGCCGGGCGTACACCGCTGCTGATGCCAAATAACTTGTTCCACACGCCCTTGCGCAACTCATGAGCAAAGGTCCGTGTCGGTTGAGGGTGGCCATTACCCAGAAAGTCTTTGCGCTCCACCTCCAAGTCCATCACCAATACCGCCAGTTCCGAATCGCGGCCACCCAGCAAACTACGGTCGTTGATATTGGCGCTGCCAATCAGCGCGTAGCGGTCATCGACAATCATCAATTTGCTATGGACATAAATTTGTTCAGTCACATAGCGGTCGTATAACTTGGTCCAATTGCGCAAATTCAGCAGGGTGACGTATTCAAAGCACTCTTCATCGGTTGCATCGGGTACATCCTTAAAATCTTTTTTGCCGACGAGTTGTTGAATATCCGCAACCGTCCTTTTCATCACGGCGGCACACTCTGATTGTGTGATTCGGTCCGCCTCATACAGGCGGCCTAGTTTTAAATACGCTTTAATTCCGTTCAGCAGACTTTGTTCACCAAAGGCAATGGTCTGTTGCGTAAAGTGCACTTGGGTAACGATAGCCGGGTTATCCAGCCCGCCCCCTTCAGGATGTACCGGCAGCACGATATAAGCGTGAAACAGCGTTTTGGTCATGATCGCCTTGCCGATGCGATGGATCAGGCGCTTGCTGATAACGTTTTCCACTTTCCCCTGGCTTTCACCCGGGAAGGCCCGGGTTAATTTGGGCCCCATGCCTGCACTTTTCTGGATGGTGATAGAGGGTTCCTGCGGTTTTTCCTTCACTTCCCGCCCAAAGTCACTGACAAAAAACTGCTGTTCGATATAAACGTAGTGCTTGGCCTTTTCGATCAAGTGGCACAGGGTGCGGTAGATATCGTGCTGCGCTTCTTTGGGTTCTTCGCCGTTGCGCAACAGCGCATGTTCTTTTTTCAGCATCGTTAAGGGCGCACTGCGCAGTACCTGAACGTCGCAGGTGCCTTTGCTCGGATAGGCCTCGGGCGCAGGGGGAAAGGGCAGCGCGGGCGCGCCGCTGCGGTGGCGTGTTTTCTGGCTGTTCCAGCGCAGCACAAAATTGCGTATCAGGTCCGATACCGCAGGCCCGTCGATGCGCAGGTGCATGTCTTGCCAAGGCATACGGGGCTGGCGCGAGGCGTCCACGCCCGCAGCGGTAGGCTTGAGGGCGCTCATGCGCACGGGGGCGTCTTCTTTGTAGGGGATTTGATAGTGATGAGGGGCAATCTGGACGTTTTTATCGTCGGGGTTGACCAGGTTTTCCCAGCCCAGGTGGCCCAATGGCG
>NZ_JCBCUW010000065.1:0-26498 GCF_059862525.1 Pseudomonas sp. MF08875 | reverse complement strand
CAACATTTCCATGCTGATCACCCTGTGTTCTCCTGCTCGAAAAGTGAGCAGAAGCAGTTGAACACCTGGGTCAGTTTTCAGTCGGCAGAACAGCCTTTACTGGGTCAGTTTTCGGTCAGCGGCAACAGTCCCCAGCCTTGTGTGGACTGGTAGAAGCCTAATCCCTGATAAGCGCTGCGCTGGCTCCCTTCACAGGCGATGGCATACCCCAGGGTGAGAGAGCTGCGTGCGGTCTGGTTACCTAGCTGCTGGCGCAGTTGGCCTTGGGCATCATCCAGTTGCCAATCGCTGGCAGGTTGGCCATCCAGGCCCACTGTTTGCACACCACTGATCGTCCCGGGATGGTTGGTGGGCGCGCCGATACCGGCACTGAAGGGCGCAGTTGCTTCGCCGTTGTACACCTGCGCAATGACCACCGGTTGATCGATGTCGGCATGGACGTAGCTAATCACCACTTCACTGCCTATGCGCGGTGTGAAATTCTGGCCAAAGTGTGCACCGGCCAAAGCTTCGGCGACACGGATCCAAGTGCCCGACGTTTCGTTGCCAGGGGCATGTGCGTTGTCCTGCAGGGCGCCCGCCAGGGGGCGGTCACCACTTTGCCAAAAAAACTGTACCCGCACTTGGTGGTCGCGGTTGCTGGTGATGATTTGTCGGTGTGCCCCGACCACGGTGGCGGTCTGTACACCGGGCGCCTGGGGACGGGGTAGGCGGGTTGGCACGATCGGCACATTCGGCGCAACGGCGTGGAAATGGTTGGCGTAGGTGCCGTGCTCCAGAGTGGCTTTCCCCAACCGGTTGGCAAGAAGCAGGCCGAGATTATTGCTTGCCACATGCCTGATCTGCCGGCAAACCAGAGGTAGGGCCCCCAGGGCTTGATGTTGATCCAGGGTATAACGAATACCCAGTCGCAGTTGCCGCGTCGCGCTGTCTCCCTGATAGCCGTGGCATGCCATGCGACGCGCATTCAACAGATGGTTGGCGGCCTGGCGTGCTTGGCCCGACGTTTCGAAAATGGTCGTGGGATTTGCATCAAACATTTCCAGTTCAGGCAACGCGGGCCCTTCGGCGATGGCGTTGTTGGCGGTCCCGCTTACCCCCAGCAGTTGCTCCGCGTTCCAGGCGCAGGTTGTTACCGCACCATTGGTGATTTGGCGCTGCTCGCCCAGGCAACGAATACCGTCATCGGCTTGCGGTGTATCTTCATGGGAGAAGATCAGCGCGCCGCCGTCAGGCCACTGGTAGTCCCGCTCAATAATCACCAACCTGGCACTATCCGTCGCGCTGCCACCGTGTTCAAAATAGAAACTCAAACCCTCTTCGGATAACAGCCGGCAGACGAACTCAAAGTCGGTTTCTCGGTACTGCGTGCATAATGCACGGCTCGGCCGCAGCTGGGTAACCCGTGCGTCCCACTGGGCCTGGGGGTAGTCGGAAAAAATTCGTGTGACGATCTCCAGGGCGTCGAGATCCTGGAAAATCACGGTATTGCGACGTCGCTTGAGTAAGCTTAACCAGGTCCCCATGTGCAGCCGATAGCGTGCGATACCGCCGTCGCTTCCGCGCTCTTCTGTGCTGAACACGATGCCTTGCCAACTGCGTTGCTGCCCATCCATTTGCGCCAGTTGCATGTACATGGACGTTCCCGCTAATGCAGCCAGATTCAACGAGGCTGAAGGGCTGATGCAGTCGAGCGTAAAAACTGGTTCTTCATTGATCGCTTCGACGCCTTCCCAGTGCTCCACCACCAATGCGTCCGGCAGAGCGGTTTGCACGTGCAGCAGACGGTTGTGCTGTGAGAGCAACGAGGACCAGTCTGTGGCATCCATGTCAGCCGGTGCGGGCATGTGGAGCTCCTTCAGGGCAGGGTGATGGTCAGGCTGGCCGTGCGTGTGGGAAGCTGAATCACATTGTCGAGTAAGGCCATTTGCTTTTGAGTGTTGCTTGAAAGCGTCAGACTGAAGGCGGTAAAACTGATTGCTCCAACAATCCCCAAGACTAATGCGGGCGTCCACAGCGGAACTTGACGACGCAGGAGGTGGACGACACTGTCCGGTGAGGCCCAGCGGGGGGCGAAGGCGGTTCGTTTGCCTTTGAGAAATACCAACTCTTCGCCCAAGCGGGCGGTTAGATAGCCCAACTGTTCCGAGCCTTCCAGGCGATATTTACCCTGAAAACCCAGCAATAGGCACAAGTGATAGACCTCCAGCGCCTGCAAGCGAATCGCCCCTTTACTGCGCAGCTCTTCCAAATAAGTGAAGAACTTGTCCCCCGCCAACTGATCGCCGAACATCACCAACTGCATCGGATTGAGTTCCCATTGGTCACGGAAGGGGCAATCGGATGCGGAGAGAATCAGCTCGTCAATGGTTGCGCAAAACGCATACTTGGCGGCATGGATGTCTTCGCTCGCGATACCTGCGGTAGTGGCCGTGTTCTCGATCCGGGAAAAAAATTGCTTAATCGCTGTGCTGAACGCTGGGAGGTGTTCGGGAACTTGGCGGCGTTGAATCATGAGTAGCAGATAAAAGCCATCGGACATCAGATCGATCAGGCGTTGTGGAATATTGCCTGTGGGGCTGAGAATTTCTGTGGGGGCAGGTATGTGAGGGGCACTGGTATGGGTCATGGCATCAGGGCTAGCAGTTCAAGTTTCAATTCGGAGAGACCGTTGGGGATGTACACCGTGACGGTCTGGCTTTTAAGCATGTGTTCGTACAATGACCCACGCGGTTCAAGGGCGAAATACAACATGCCTGGTCGCACAGGGATCGCGGACGGTGGCACGGGGATATAGGTCAATGTCACACCGGGCATAGAGGAGGTGACGAGTTTTTCAACCGTATCCGGTGAGCCAATCTTTACCGTGCGCGGCACGATTTCTGCGAGCTCTGCGCCAGCCTTTTCTGCACTGACACCCAAGTAGAGGGTGCAACTTCCATCAATGCGCTCATTGTCCAGGCGACCTTGGTGGTAGGCCGGTTTCACTTGAGCAAGTGCAATGCTGAAGTAACGAGCGGAGATCACGGTGTCTATCAGAGTGTGAATAATGGTGAATAGGGTGTTGAAACCAGGTGCTGGGTGGCGGTGGTCGTAAGGTGGTAGATCAACTAGGCGATGCGTCTTGGAAAACGTTAGCAGGGCGCCTGCCAAACGAAGCAGTTCCTGATGCACGCGCTCAGGATGCAGTCCTGGGTGCTGGAAGAGGTGAGAAAGACTGGCGCATGCGGTATTGCTGGTGTGCAACAACCAGAACGACGCGATGTCTCCAGCCCGAAATTCAACGACATTTTGCGAGGGCTCGCGCAGTGCCTCTTGCATGACCTGAGCCTTCGCGTCGAGGGCTTCAAGCAGCTGGCGTAACTTGATTTGCAGGTTGGGCATGGCAGCCAAATTGACGGAGGGCGCCATGTATTGATCGTCCACCTCAAAGCCTCCGGTACTGCTGCGTTTCAAGCGCGCTATTGGAATAACTTCAAAAGCGTCGTGCGCCTGGTCTTGCGTCAGCAAACGAACGGCCGGGGCTAGGAATGCCACTTCGCTTTCTTCCGCCTCCGTGAACATATCCGGAGTGTGTTCGTTGTTCTGTGTATAGCGACCAGTGTTTGCGCTTAAGTCGCCGGTAGCGAGGTTGCGACCGTACGGGGTCAACTGCGGCAATGCCAGATAGGTGGTGATTTCGGAGACGCCAAGGGGTAGATCTTGAAGCGCGATGGCCGGAGGCAGTGGGGCGCCTTCTGGCGCAGCGTAGAGTTCACCACCCGGAAATACCGCCGACACCTCCAGCACACGCAATGTGCCTTGGGTCAAGGTCGCTTTGTCGATTTTCAGGTGTTGAATGCCCCAGGCGTAAGGCTGCAGCAACTGACGCATCTGGCTCAGCCTTGTCTCGTGATAGCGGTCCTGCTGCTGAAAAAGCTGTGGGCGCAGAAATAGTCCTTCACCCCACAGTATTTTGGTGTTGTGACTCAATGGAGGGCTCCTTGTTGGGGGGAATGGAAATATCGCCCTTATCGTTTGCTCGGGCATTTGACCGTCGCCAGTGTGTCGGTGGCGCCGGTCGCAGTGCTGATCAGTGCTCCTTGGGTGGAGGTGAGGGCGCATGCATGAACCCCCAAGGTAATTCCCGTCGAAGCGGAAGCATTGGCGTCATACGCAAAACGCCAACGCCGCTCGGCCGGCTCCCGGAAAAACGCAACAATGCCAATGTAAGCGGCACCGTTTTCCAGCTTTTCGTTGAGTTCGTAATGCTGCTCGGGCAGCAACAGCATTTCCCTGGAGTTGACCAGGTCTGAGCCTAGTGCCCTGAGTTCCTGTACATCGTCCAGGAAACTGTCGAAGGGCGTCTGTTCAAAGCGGTCAGTGGCGCGCAAGTGATAAATTTTGATGACCTGTGCCAGCGGTTTTTTATGGGTGCCCTGATTCATATTGGCAGCGGTATGAATGCGTAATGGAATCAGGGTGCTCTTGTCTTCCTGTGTTTCATTACTTGAGCAGCCCATCAAAAAAAATATCCCAATCAGAGGCAGGTACTTAATGTTATTTCCAAGTGCGGTTATGGAGTTGATGAGAAGATGACGAGTGTATTCTTTTTGTGTGTGCATCGGTCAGTAGCTCTAGAACATAAAAATGGTGGTGTTGAGTTATGACACTAAGTTGGTTCGGAGGCTGTCGGCTGCTGGAAGATTGCCTACGCTGAGAATACGAGAATGTACGGCTCTTACCCTGCGCGTGGAGTGTCTAACGGGGCCTCATTGCGACCAATTTGAAAGGTTTGTTTGTATTGGTCAAGTATGAGTGCTGTTTTATGCTGTTTTGGTTTATGTAAAGAGGTGTTTTTCTCAGATAGAGTAAGATGATTTTATTTGTTCTGTAGGAAAAATTACCAATTAAAAAGATCCATGGAAGTTAGATAAAATTTGTTTGCAAGCATTTTTCGGTTGTTATACGGTTCGGTTTCTTACCTGTGCCGGTAATGATTTGCTGGGCTACTGGAAACTCAAACGCTATATGCGGATCTTTTTTGTCAGGGAGGGATGGTTGTGCGTGCCATTCTTGTTGTGATTGGTTTTTTGATGGCGACGGGGTGCGCAATGCAATCTGCGCAAGATACGCCTACGTTTGAACACTTAATGTTTAAGGCAGATGAACGTATTCAAGCGCGTAACTTTGAAGCGGGTAGGAAGTTGCTGTCAGAGGCTGCGTCCATGGAGCCCACTCGAAAAGAGCCTTGGTTGCGCCAGGCTGAGCTGGAGTTCGAGGCTGAAAATTACGGTGCCGCGATTCTGGCTGCGCAGGAAGTACTGCAGCGGGATGCGGCTAGCACTCGTGCTGACGCCATTCTGACGGTGTCAGGCTTGCGAGTAGCGGTGCAGTCATTGGGAAGGCTGCGCGATGAAAAGGACGTAAATGGCCCTGTGCATCAAGAGGCGCAAAAGCTTGCGGCGAGGTTGCGGGAAACCTTGGGAGCCAAGGCATTGCTGCCTAAGGCCAAAGCTGCGCCACGTAAGCCGGTGCCTGTACCAGCCAAAGCTGCGCCAGCGGCGTCGAGCTCCGATCCGTTCTCCAGCCTGCCGGGCATGAACTGAGAGTGAACCCTTAAGTAAGTATTTGATTGAGGCGGTAGCTGCTATGGCTAAGAAGGAAAGTGTGCAAAAACGCCTGCAAAAGGTGCGGGCGCCTAGGATTCAACTGACCTACGACGTTGAGATTGGCGATGCCATCGAGCAAAAAGAGTTGCCCTTCGTGGTCGGGGTTTTGGGTGATTTTTCCGTAAATCCGGAAACACCTTTGGCACGGCCGAAGGATCGCAAATTTGTGTCGCTCGATCGGGATAATTTTGACGAGGTTATGGCAGCAATGGCGCCACGCGCTACGTATCGGGTGGCCAATGCCCTGACGGGAGAAGGCGAGTTTGGCGTGACCTTGAACTTTCAGTCGCTGGAAGATTTTGGGCCAGAGGCCCTCATTCGTCAGGTGCCAGCACTGCATAAACTACATGAGGCCCGCAGCAAGCTGGCAGACATGCGCAACAAGATCTCAACCAACGAGACCCTTGAGGATGTACTCAGCGACGTGCTGACGAACACTGAACAGATGGCTGCGATTCGTCGCGAATCCAAGGGGGATGTATGAACACTGCAAATGCTCTTGGTGATGTGAGTGCGCCGACGTTAAATGAAGGTGCGAGCCTGTTGGACCAGGTTGTCGAGCAAAGCAAGATTGCTAAATCAGAGTCGGAGCACCTTCGAGCCCGTGACCTGATCGCAGAATTAGTTGCTGAGGTCATGCAGGGTACGGTCGTGGTGTCGGAAAACCTTGCCCGTAGCCTAGATGCGCGTATTGCTGAGTTGGATCGGATGCTTTCGGAACAGCTTTCGCTGGTCATGCATGCTGCAGAATTTCAGCAGCTCGAATCCAGTTGGCGTGGTTTGCACCATTTAGTTACTGAGTCGACTACCGGGGCCATGATAAAAATCAAGGTCTTCAACGCCTCGAAAAAAGAGTTGATGCGCGACTTTAAAGCAGCGTTGGAGTTCGACCAAAGCTCGCTGTTCAAGAAAATTTACGAGGAAGAGTTTGGCACCTTTGGTGGTGCGCCGTTTGGTGCGTTGATTGGTGACTATGCGATCACCCGCCAACCAGAAGACCTGTACTTCCTTGAACAAATGTCCCATGTCGCGGCTGCCGCCCACGCGCCATTCATCACTGCGCCTGCGCCGGAACTGCTTGGGCTGGAGAGTTTTGCTGACCTGGGCCGTCCGCGCGATATGGCCAAGGTGTTTGATACGGTTGAATACGCCAAGTGGAAATCCTTGCGCGATTCGGAAGACGCCCGCTATGTAGGCTTAGTGTTACCGCGCTTTCTTGGGCGCCTACCGTACAACCCTATTGATGGCATCACTATCGACAGCTTCCCTTTCGTAGAGGATGTAGATGGTCGTGACCATTCCCGTTACCTGTGGTGTAACGCTGCTTACGCGCACGGCGTACGTCTTACGCAAGCATTTGAAAACTTCGGATGGTGTGCCGCAATTAGGGGTGTTGAGGGGGGTGGTCTGGTGGAAGGACTGCCGACTCATACCTTCAACACCGATGATGGTGAAGTAGCGCTTAAATGCCCGACTGAAGTGGCCATCACTGACCGCCGTGAAAAAGAACTCAGCGACCTGGGCTTTATTTCCCTAGTGCATTGCAAGAACACCGATTACGCGGCTTTTTTTGGCGCGCAGTCATTGCAAAAGCCGCGTAAGTACAACACGGACGCGGCAAACGCCAACGCGCTGCTCTCCTCGCAATTGCAGTACATCTTCGCGGTGTCGCGAATTGCTCATTACCTTAAGTCGATGATGCGCGACAAAATTGGCAGTTTTGCTTCGGTGTCCAGCGTTTCAACCTTTCTAAACACCTGGATCAGCCAATACGTGCTGCTCAATGACAACGCTAGCCAAGAGGCCAAAGCCCAATATCCCTTGCGTGAAGCGTCTATTCAGGTTTCTGAAGTGCCCGGGCGTCCTGGTGTATTTCGCGCTGTGGCGTTCCTACGTCCCCATTACCAACTTGACGAACTGTCGGTATCTCTGCGTCTGGTCGCGGAGTTGCCTGCAGGCGTGAAGGCATAGAGTGACTGTTGCATCAACCCTCCCTAAAAAAGGACGAAGTAATGAAAGACATCTACCTCAAAATTGGACAGCCGGATGTGAAGGGTGAGTCTCTGGATAAGGACCACGCGGATTGGTTGGAAATCGATTCTTGGGTGCATGAAATTCGCCAACCAAAATCGTCAACGGCGTCCGCAACCGGTGGTAATACTGCCGAACGTTGCGAACACGATGCGATGGAGTTCACCAAGACCATGGATGTCACCAGCCCGCAGTTGTATGAAGCAGCGTCCAGTGGAACCACCTTCAAAGAAATCACCATCGAGTTCTTTAAGCGGGACGGCGAAGGTCAGCGCGTGAAGTATTTGGCGATCGATTTGAAAAACGCTGTGGTAGCCAGTATCGCGCCTAAAGTAGTGGCGGGACAGGAGCCTATGGAAACGTTCAGATTGAAGTATGCCGCCGTGCAATGGCGCTACACCCAGAAAGCCAGTGGTGGCGGCCAGCAAGGCAACACCCAGGGTGCGTGGAGCTTGACCAAGAACGACAAATCGTTTGCGGTCTGATTGACGGGTTAATTCGGGCCATGGCGTGGTCATGGCCTCGAACTACTTTTCCAAAACATTTTCTGCATGGCTCTGGGTGAGTATTTCTCGGACCAAAGGACTACTTCTGAGTGAAAGGATACGAACCTAGCCTGCTGGAAAAGCTCTTTGATGAGGCACCGCATAGCGTTGCTCAGGGTAAATTTACTCGGCACACCCTGGAGCAGTTCAAGGAGTCCGTGGCGCTGGATGTTGAGGCTTTGCTCAACAGTCGCTTGGTCATGGAAGAAGACGTTTTAAAAGAGTTCCCACATTGCCAGGCGTCATTGATGACCTATGGCTTGCGCGATGTATCAAGCCGTAGCCTGGCGAGTTCTGTGGACCGTGCGTTTATCTGTACGGCGTTGGAAAAAGCCATCGCCCTGCACGAGACGCGTCTGAAGGATATCCGTGTATCTCTGGATAAGCACCGACGTGCTTCGGGGGGCTTGCGCTTCTCGATCAGCGCAATGTTGATTGTTCATCCGGCACGTGAACCTGTCAGTTTCGATGCATTACTGCAGCCCAGCACTTTGCAGTACCGCGTCAGTAAAACCCGCCGCTTGGCGGTGAGTGAGTAAATGTCCATGGACGATCTCCTGCCGTTTTACGAACGCGAGCTGGCTTTCCTGCGCGGTTACTCTCGTCAGTTTTCTGAACGTTATCCGAAAATTGCCGGTCGGTTGTTGCTGGCCGGCGACGTCAGTGAAGACCCCCATGTCGAGCGGATGATTCAATCGTTTGCGCTAATGGGCGCACGCATCTCGAAAAAGATCGAAGACGATTACCCCGAATTTACCGAAGCACTGCTGCAAGTGCTGTACCCGCACTATTTGCGACCCTTTCCTGCATGCTCGATTACCGCGTTCGATCTCGGTGACGGTGCGGGGAAGCTGTCCGAATGCGTGACATTACCGCGCGGATCGGAGTTGTTGTCCCGTCCTGTGCGGGGTGTGGAATGTCGGTTTCGCACAGTCTACGACGTGACTTTGGCGCCATTGCGCATTGCATCGGCGCGTTTTAGCCCTTTGGTCCAGGCACCCCGAGCTGTGCAAATACCCCTCAAGGCCAGCGCCCAGCTTTCAATTACCTTCGAGCTCCAGTCTACTCATGGCTCCATGCGAGAGCTGGGGCTGGATCATGTTCGATTGTTTATCGACGGTGAACCTTCGTTTTGTGCAGTGCTGCGCGATGTGCTCGCGCTGAATGTCGCAAAGGCCTATCTCGAGTCGAGCGACAGCGGGCAATGGCAGGCACTCTGCGCGTCACCGATGAAAAGTGTTGGTTTTGCCGAGAATGAGGCGCTGATTGATTGGCCGGCGCGCGCCCATCCGGCGTATCGGTTATTGACGGAATTTTTCGCGTTTCCAGAGAAATTTGGTTTCTATGACTGCGATTTGAGCGGTGCTCAAGGCCGGCGTTTCACGCTGCATCTATTGCTCAGCGATGTGCTTCCAGGTTCGACCGCTTCGCGGCTGCTGGAAGGGCTATCCGCCGCTAACGTGCGCTTGCACTGTACGCCGGTGGTGAACCTGTTTCGACAGCACGCACGTCCTATTTTGGTATCGCACCAGGCTGTCTCATACAGCGTTGTCGCAGACCAACAAGCGGCGTCTGCGTTTGAAGTGCATGCCATCGAATCAGTCACCCGTACCACCGAAACAGCAGGTGGAGAATCCCAGAGTGAGATCCGGCCATTCTATTCGTTGCACCACGGCGAATGCCAAGAGCGTAACGGTCTTTACTGGGTGGCACACCGGGATGAAAATCTGGCGCGTAAAAGCCCTGGTCATGAACTGCAATTGACCATAGTCGATCCTGACATGGACCCCATTTCTCCAGGCAATTCGTCATTAAGCCTGGAGCTGACCTGCAGCAATCGCAATCTCCCTGAGCAACTCGCCTATGGCGTGCCGAGCGGAGATTTACGTATGCCCGGTGGCTCCCTGGCACAGCGTATTTCGCTGTTGCGCAAACCTACGGCAGCCGTGCGTTTTGCCTGTGATCGCGGCGCGCAATGGCGCTTGATTTCCCATTTGTCGCTCAACCACCTATCGCTGGTCGAGGGGGGGGCTGCTGCGTTTCGCGAAATGCTCAAGCTCTACGACTTGCAGCGTTCAGCCACGACCGCCCGGCAAATCGAAGGTATACACGAGCTAAACCACCGCCCGGTCACAGCCTGGCTGCCCGGAAAATACTTCGCCAGCGTGGCGCGCGGGACCGAAATACGGTTGGTGATCGATGATGAAAGCCTTGTCGGTATCGGCCTACATATCTTTGCCCAGGTGCTGGATCACTTCTTTGGGCTTTACGTTCACGCCAACAGCTTCACGCAACTGGTGCTGATATCCAAACACAGCGGTGAGGAGGTCCTTCGATGCCAACCCCGAAGCGGCGACTCGATACTGGTGTGATCGCTCGGATGGTCGAGCAACCTTATCGCTATGAGTTTTTTCAGGCGGTTAGGGTGCTTGAGCATCTGTTTGTTGGGCAGGGCGATCGACCCGGCGACGTGGTGGGTAAGCGGCTGCAATTTCACAACACATTAGCCTTGGGCTTTCCGGCCAGTGAGCTTGAACGGATGGAGGTGTTGGCAAACACCCCCGAACAGGGACTGGAACGTGTTGAACGATGGCAGGCGCATTTTCAGGGTCATCTTGATTCTGTGTCACTGACGCCGGCGTTTTTTGGCCTATTGGGAGGGCAGGGAGCGTTACCTCTGTCCTACACCGAGCGCCTGGGCGAGCGGGAGTTGGTCCATCGCGATCGGGCTGCGCGAGCTTTTCTGGACATCTTCAGCAACCGCGCCACGGCGTTGTTTTACGGCGCGTGGAAGAAGTACCGACTCGCTTTGCAGTACGAGTTGGATCGCCAGGGGCGTTTTCTGCCGTTGACCCAAGCCTTAACCGGCTTGACTCAACGCTCTCTTTCCAACGACCCCGCATCGGGCGGTGTATCCGACCCAGCCCTTGCGTTCTACAGCGGGGCCATCGGCCATCGGCCGTTGTCGGTGACGTATTTACAACGCGTACTCAGCGAATATTTCCAGGTACCCATACGAATTGAGCAGTTTGTTGGCGGTTGGCATTCGGTACCAACGGATCAACGCTCTTTCCTGGGCGCCCCCGGCTTGACATTAGGGCGCAATGCCTTGGTCGGTGGGCGGGTCTGGCAGCGCGATTTGCGCATGCGCTTATGGGTAGGGCCGCTGTTACGCGAAACGTTTGATGACTTTTTGCCCGGTGCGAACGCCGCTAAGGCGTTGGCAACATGGCTGACCTTGATGGTCGGCAGCAGCCTGGAGTTTGAGGTGTGCCTGGTCCTGAAAGCCGATCAGGTGGGCGGGGTAACCCTGTCACCAATAGGCAGCAGACGGTTGGGCAGGGATGCGTTCCTGGTCACCCAGGCGCAACACATGGATCGCACCGATGCCCGTTACCAGATCGTCACATTGCATTGAACACGTGGGGCAACGCTGACGGCTTGACCACGACATTTATCTAGGACGCACGATGAGCATTTCACTGAAAACCCTGATCGCCAAACTCAACACCACCTGCCGTCAAGCCGCCGAACAAGCCGCCAGCCGTTGTCGGGCGCGCGGGCATTTTGAGGTGGAGGTTGAACATCTGTTGTTGGCCTTGCTGGAGCAGCGCCACAGTGATGTGTCCGTCATCGTCAAGCGCAGCGGCTTGAGCCTGGAGCAACTGGAGGCGGAACTCAGTCAGGAGCTGGGCACGCTACGCGACGGTAACACCCGCACCCCGGTGTTCTCGATGCAACTGCCGGTATGGCTCGAAAGCGCCTGGCTGATTGCCTCTCTGGAAGCACAGGACGGGACTATTCGTAGCGGTCACTTACTCCTCGCATTACTGACCCAGCCGGCCCTGGCGCAACGGGCGACTCGTAGTTCGACAGTTCTGGCGCAGTTGTCGCCTGAAGACCTTAGGGCTCATTTCGATCGCTTCACCGAAGGCTCTCAGGAGCAGGATCATGTCAGCGGGGCTACGCCTGAAGGAGAGGCCAGTGAGAGGGCCGCTGTGCGGGTGAAAACACCGGCGCTGGATCAGTTCACCACCAGCCTGACCCAGCGCGCCCGTGACGGGCTACTGGACCCGGTAATCGGGCGTGAGATGGAAATTCGCCAGGTGATCGACATCCTCATGCGCCGGCGGCAAAACAACCCGATCCTCACCGGCGAAGCCGGTGTGGGCAAGACGGCCGTTGCCGAAGGACTGGCGCACGCCATCGTCGCCGGCGATGTGCCCAGCGCGTTGCTGGGCGTTGAATTGCTGGCGTTGGACATGGGGTTGCTGCAAGCCGGGGCCAGCGTCAAAGGTGAGTTTGAACTACGCCTTAAAAACGTCATTGAAGAAGTCAAAAAGCACCCGGTCCCCATCATTCTGTTTATCGACGAAGCCCACACGTTGATCGGTGCCGGGGGCACGGCTGGGCAAAATGATGCTGCCAATCTGCTCAAGCCTGCCTTGGCGCGCGGGGAGCTGCGTACTTTGGCGGCCACCACATGGTCCGAGTACAAAAAGTATTTTGAGAAAGATGCGGCACTGGCCCGTCGCTTTCAGATGGTCAAAGTGGATGAGCCGTCTGAGCCGGTAGCGGCCGCGATGTTACGAGCGTTGGTTCCATTGATGGAGCGGCACTTCAATGTCCGCGTGCTGGATGAGGCGGTCACTGAAGCGGTGCGGCTGTCGCATCGCTATATCAGCGCCCGGCAACTGCCGGACAAGGCCGTTAGCGTGTTAGACACGGCTTGTTCAAGGGTCGCCTTGAGCCAAGGAGTACGGCCCGCGCTGATTGCCGATCTTCAGAAACAGTTGGAGCAACTGGAGGTTCAGCGCCAGGCCTTGAACCGTGAGCTAGCCAGTGGCGCACAGCATGAGAAACGCTTGATTGAGCTGCAAGCGCAATCGCAGACGCTGACCCAACAGTTGGACGAGGCCAATGCGCTTTGGCAGCAAGAAGCCTCGCTGGTCCAACGTATCGCTGAACTGCGAGCCGAATTAGAGCACGCACCTTCCTCGACCAATCCTCCTGCGCCAGGGCGTAAAAAAGTTTCCGTGTCGCCTCGGCGATTGGAGCTGGACGAGGCCTTGGGCGCCTTGGCCAAGGTGCAAGGGGAAAATCCGTTACTGCCCTTGCAGGTTGACGCCAATGTCATTGCCCAGGTGGTTTGCGCATGGACTGGCATTCCTTTGGGCAAGATGGTCAAGGACGAAATTCGCACCGTGCGCACTTTAGGTGACGTACTGGAGACCCGGGTGATCGGTCAGCCCCACGCCTTGGCCGCTATCGCACAGCGGGTGCGTACCGCGCGTGCTTATCTTGAAGACCCCAGCAAACCCAAGGGGGTATTCCTGTTCGTCGGACCTTCCGGCGTAGGCAAGACTGAGACCGCTCTGGCCTTGGCCGATGCGCTGTACGGTGGTGAACGCAAGTTGATTACCTTCAACATGAGTGAATACCAGGAGGCACACAGCGTTTCGGGGCTCAAAGGCTCGCCGCCCGGGTATGTCGGTTACGGCGAAGGCGGGCAACTGACCGAAGCCGTGCGACGTAACCCGTACAGCGTGGTGCTGCTCGACGAAGTAGAAAAGGCTCACCCGGATGTGCTCGAACTGTTTTATCAGGTGTTTGATAAAGGCGTGTTGGACGACGCCGAAGGCCGCGAAATCGACTTTCGTAACACGCTGATAATCCTCACCAGCAATACCGCCTCGTCGCTAATCATGCAGGCATGCCTCAACAAAACGCCCGATGAACTGCCGGATGTCAAACAGTTGTCGGAGCTGATCCGCCCCACGCTGTACAAGACCTTCAAGCCTGCCTTTCTGGGGCGCATGGATGTGGTGCCTTATTACCCGATCAACGATGAGTCGTTGGCCGCGATTATCCGTTTGAAACTGGATCGCGTCGGTCGCCGTGTCGAGGCCAATCACCAAGCTGAGTTCCACTACGACGATGCGCTGGTTGAGTCATTGCTGGTGCGTTGCACTGAAGTGGACATCGGCGCCCGTGCCGTTGACCAGATCATCAATGGCAGCCTGCTTCCGGAAATCGCCGACGCCGTTCTGGCACGCATGGCCGAGGGGCAGGCGCTGTCTCGAATCAAAGTCGGTGCCAATAAGCGCGGCTTTACCTACCAGATCAAGTGAACTCCATCGGGAAGGATGACCTGTGACGTTCTCCACCGCCTTAACGCAACAGCAACGCCTCTTGCAACTGCATACCCCTTTGGGCGCAGACGCGCTGGTCGCCGAGTACCTCGACGGTTGGGAGGCGCTGGACCAGCAGGGGTATTGCTTGCAACTCAGTGCCTTGTCCGCAGACGAGCGTTTGCCTATTGAGCAACTGGTCGGCGCACCGGTGTTGTTGCAGATGCAGTGTGCTGACTCGCGCACGGATATGCGGGCCTTTCATGGGCATGTCAGCCATTGCACCCGCGTTGGCAGTAATGGGGGCTTGGCCCGTTATCAGTTGTGTATCGAGCCGTGGCTGAGCCTGCTGCAACACCGGCAAGACAGCTACGCCTTTCATGACCTGACTGTGATGCAGATTTGCGAGCAAATCTTCGGGTTCTATAGCCAGGGCGTGGTTCAGCCGCGGTGGCGCTGGGCCCTGGCGGATCCGGGTGTGTACCGCAAGCGCAGCCTAACGACTCAATATCAGGAAAGTGACCTGGCGTTTGTGCAGCGCTTGTTGGCTGAGGAAGGCATCGCCTATCACGTTGAGCATCTCGGCGATGCCCAGGCCCCGAACCTGGGCAGCCATACCTTGGTGCTGACCGACAGCAACAGCAAGCTGGCCCCGCATGCACCGGTATCGGTGCGTTTTCACCGCAGCGACGTCACCGAGGCAGAGGACAGTGTTCAGCACTGGGCAGAAGAACAACGTTGGAGGGTGGGGCAGGTACAGCGCCAAAGCTGGGACTATCGCAGCCATTCATTGTTGTCAGCGCACGCTCAGGGCGGCACGGGCATCAGCGGCTGTGTGGACCAGGACACGGCCGGCCCTTACGCCTGGACGGACACCACCCAGGGTGAGCAGCGTGCCCGTCAGCACCTCAATGCCCAACAGGTTGCGCGTCGGCAAGTGCACAGCCTGGGGACATGGCGGCGCCTTGCAGCGGGCTCCCTCCTGTGTCTGAGTAACCACGACAGCGTTCAGGCAGACGAACCCATGCTGTGCATCCGTGTGCGCCATCAGGCCCGCAATAACCTGGATGCTCAACTGCAAGCGGCCGTGCTGGCAGGGCTGGGGCCGCTGCCTGACCAGCCGCAGGCCGTCTATCGCAACCACTTCACCTTGATCCCCGCCAGCCATCCCTATCGCCCGCAAACCCAGGACGGTCACGGCCGCCGCCTGCATCCTGTCCCAACCGTCCACGGCGCGCAGAGCGCCATTGTGATCGGCGACGGCAGCCCGGTGCTGACGGACCGTGACCAACGCATCAAGGTGCAATTCCACTGGCAGCGCGGTGAACGCTCCTCCAGCCATCGCCCCCACCCGCGCGCGACCGACAATGCACCGGCAGACGCCAGCGTGGGCACGTGGGTGCGCGTGGCCGCGACCCAGGCCGGCGGCAATTGGGGCAGCGCCTGGGTGCCTCGGGTCGGCCAGGAAGTGTTGGTGGAGTTCCTTGAAGGGCATATCGACCGCCCCGTGGTCATCGGCTCGTTGTACAACGGCCGGGGCCAGGTCGAAGCGGCGCATAACCAGATCGCGGGCGGGCCCTCGGGCAGTACCGGCAATGCCCCGGCGTGGTTCCCCGGTAACCAGCACGCGGGGGTACTCAGTGGCTGGAAAACCCAAGACCTGTCCACCAGCGCCACCGGCAACGGCGGCTATCGACACCTTCAGTTCGACGACACCCCCGGGCAAAGCCGCGTCCAGCTCTACACCACCGACCAAGACACGGGCCTCACCTTAGGGCACCTCAAGCAGACCCAAGACAACAAACGCCTGGCCGATCGAGGCTACGGCATCGAACTGCACACCCGGGCCCAAGGCGCTTTACGCGCCGGCACCGGGCTCTTGCTGACCACGGAGCCGGCGGACCAGCAAATGCAGGCCAAGGGGCTGTTGGCCGAGCTGGAAAAAGCCCAAGAGCAAGTGGACCAATTAGCCGACAGCGCCACCCAGCAGAATGCCGGGCTCGCCCACGACGGCAAGCCATTGCCCACCCGTAAAGCCCTGCAAAACAGCCAGGAAAGTCTCCAGGCAACGCAACAGGGAAGCGCAGCAGGCTCGGGCATCGGCGGTGGCGAAGGGCAAGTCGCGGCATGGAGTAAACCGCTTCTCGCGCTCTATGGCCAAGCGGGCGTACTCAGCCTGACCCCCAAGCACCAGATCTGGGCCACCGGTACGCAATGCCTACTCAACGCCGGCGCCGACATCAACCTCACCGCCCAAGGCCACACAGCCTTCCTCGCCGCTCAGGGCCTGGTGCTGTTTACCCGAGGCACAGCAGGCGACAACCGCCCCATCGCGAACACCGGCATCGCCCTGCACGCCGCCACGGGCGCGGTCAGCGTACAAGCGCAAAGCGACAAAATCAGCGTTGCCGCACAGCAGAACATACGCATGGTCAGCACCCAAGGCAGCGCCCATGTCCAGGGCAAACAGCAGGTGTCGCTGAACGTGCAAGGGGCAACGATCCGGTTGGGAGGGGACAACATTGAAATCCACGCGCCGGGGGCGGTGACGTTCAAGGCGCAGCGTCATAAGTTGACCGGGCCACGTAAAATCACGCCGATGTTGCCCGCGCTCAATAAGCCTGTGTGTGTGGAATGTATGCGTCGATCGGCACAATTTCATCAACCCGTCGCGGTTCGAGGCTAGGCATATGAAGACCTTGCTGGAACGTTGGTACTTTGCCGCGCAACAAGCCAAAGAGGCCCATCCTGCGCTGCAACGTTATTTGCTGATCGATGCAGCGCAATTGTCCGGTAATGCTCTGCCGTGGAAGGATCTGGTCGAGCGTGGGCAAGTCGAAAACCTGTTAAAGGGCCAACCTGAAGCGAGCGCCCCGCAAGTCTGTGCCTTGTTAATCTCCTATGAGTCACATTGGGTCGATGGGCTACTCACACGCTCTCTCGCCCGTAGACCTTTTGCGTTTACGTTGCTGGTCAGCGCCTTGCCCCAAACCCAACTGGCTAATGCGTTGGCGCGCAAAACCAGCATTGCACTCTCGGAGCATCGCACCGGTTTGATGCGCTTTTACGACTCGGCGGTGTTGCAATCGTTGATTCAGGTGCTTGGGCCGCGGCGTAGTAATGCATTGTTGGGCGAGGCCCAAGCCTGGATGTTTGTGCGGCGTGATGGCGAAGTTGAGACGTTGATGCCCTCGGTAGAGTCGCAGGGGCGTTCTTGGGTGTGGGCGCTAAACGATCGAGAGTTGCAGGCTTTGGAGCGACTTGGTCTGGCCGACCGTGTTGCAGCGCAACTGCGTTGGCAGGGTGTTCTTTCTGTGAACTCAGACCCCATTCAAACCTACCAGGCTATTTCAAAGTTATTTGGAATGTTGAATGCGAGTAAAAGCTCAGGCGAAGCACAACTTTATGATGTGTGCGCATTGATATTGCCGGCTGCCCTTGAAAAATTAAATGACCCTAAGCTCATGTCCATATTTGAACGCTCTCGAGATAAGCCCGCAATGCTTTTGGATCAAGTATTTGATTGGGTGGAAAGTATCAAGGAGGGGGCTTGATGATTCGCTTGATGAATAGCAGGTGGGTAATTGTTCTGGGTGCGACTCTGCTTTCTGGGTGCGGAGATACGTTATCTTCCTCACCTAGAACTGTTTGCATTAGTGGGTACAATCAAAATGATCGAAAAATACATATGTTTTGGTTGGACAATGAAAGTAATGCCGGGTGTTGGGGTAATCCTCCAGGACGAGATGTTGACCAGGTTTACGGAGGGGGTGGGAAGTTTAACTGTGGGTGCCGTGTTACTCCCGGGAAACAAGTCAGCTTGACTTGGAGTCTCGCACGAAGCCTCAAAGAGTTCGAAGCAGGTGTGCTCAGGCAAGAATTCTCTACACTGGTAACCATTCCGCAACCTGAGTCTTCAACGTCGCGATATTTTCGTGCGTACTTCATGAAGGATGGCACTGCCAAGCTTCAATGGGTCGACAATATGGGCGCGCCAGAATTATCACCAACTTCGGCAGGTGATCTGCCATGAGTAACCAAGAATCAAGTTCTAAAATACGCTGTTTTAGAGTACGTAACCAGAGTGGATGAGGCGGTTGTGTGAGCGCGGTGTTGCTTCGATTGGTTTGGAATGCCTGAGCTGGGATGTCGGCAGTGAAGCGCTGTCAGGTGTTTTTTGATTGGGCGGGGTGGAATTACTATGGTCCGCGTGACAGGTAAGTTTGTGGTGCTTGTTGTATGTGCGGTTTTTCTTTCCGGGTGCGGAGAGGATTCATCTTTTAAATCCAGAAGCGTCTGCATTACGGGGTATAACCAGTTTGAACGAAAAATCCACGAATTTTGGCTTGATGGTGAAAGCAATTCTGGATGTCATGGTAATCCATCTCGTCGCGAGCTTGACCAAGTGTATGGCGGTGGTTCTAAGTTTACCTGTGGATGTCGTGTTACTCCCGGCAAGGAGGTCAGTTTGTATTGGGTGTTTGCTCAGAGTAAAGCCGAGTATGCCGAAAAAATTCCAGAGGTACAGCGAGAGGTTCGAGTAACTATTCCACAGCCGGAGTCTCCTACGTCGCGATATTTTCGTGCTTATTTTATGAAAGATGGCACTGCCAAGCTTCAATGGGTCGACAATATGGGCGCGCCAGAAGTCGAGCCCTCACCCGAGGATGGGATTTTATAATGATTGTGAAATTGCTGTGGGCCGGTGTTGCGACTGTCTTTTTAGCAGGCTGTGGAGATATTTTCGCTCCGTCCGCTAAAACAGTTTGCATTAGTGGGTACAACCAAAATGATCGAAAAATACATATGTTTTGGTTGGACAATGAAAGTAAGGCCGGGTGTTGGGGTAATCCTCCAGGACGGGAGGTCGATCAAGTTTACGGAGGCGGTGGCGGATTTAATTGTGGATGTCGGGTTACCCCCGGGAAACAAGTCAGCTTGACTTGGAGTCTCGCACGAAGCCTCAAAGAGTTCGAAGCAGGTGTGCTCAGGCAAGAATTCTCTACACTGGTAACCATTCCGCAACCCGAGTCTTCAACGTCGCGATATTTTCGTGTGTACTTCATGAAGGATGGCACTGCCAAGCTTCAATGGGTCGATAATATGGGCGCGCCAGAAGTCGAGCCATCACCCGAGGATGGGGTTTTATAATGATTATGAAATTGCTGTGGGCCGGCGTTGCGACTGTTTTTTTAGCAGGCTGTGGAGATGTTTTCGCTCCGTCGGCTAAAACAGTTTGCATTAGTGGGTACAACCAAAATGATCGAAAAATACATATGTTTTGGTTGGATGATGAAAATAAGTCCGGGTGTTGGGGTAATCCGCCGGGACGGGATGTCGATCAAGTTTACGGAGGGGGTGGGAAATTTAACTGTGGGTGTCGTGTTACTCCAGGTAAGGAGGTCAGTTTGTATTGGGTGTTTGCTCAGAGTAAGGCTGAGTATGCCGCAAAAGTTCCCGAGGTACAGCGAGAGGTTCGAGTAACTATTCCACAGCCGGAGTCTCCGTCGTCGCGATATTTTCGTGCGTACTTCATGAAGGATGGCACTGCCAAGCTTCAATGGGTCGACAATATGGGCGCGCCAGAAATCGAGCCATCACCCGAAAGCGGTATTTTGTAATGATAATAAAACTGTTGTGGACTGGCGTGGTGACTGTTTTTTTAGCAGGCTGCGGCGAGTTTTTTGCTCCGTCCGCTAAAACAGTTTGCATTAGTGGGTACAACCAAAATGATCGAAAAATTCATATGTTTTGGTTGGATAATGAAAATAAGTCTGGGTGTTGGGGTAATCCTCCGGGACGGGATGTCGATCAAGTTTACGGAGGCGGTGGTGGATTTAACTGTGGGTGTCGGGTTACTCCAGGTAAGGAGGTCAGTTTGTATTGGGTATTTGCTCAGAGTAAGGCTGAGTATGCCGCAAAAGTTCCCGAGGTACAGCGAGAGGTTCGAGTAACTATTCCACAGCCGGAGTCACCGTCGTCGCGATATTTTCGTGCGTACTTTATGAAGAATGGCACTGCCAAGCTTCAATGGGTCGATAACATGGGAGCGTCGGAGTTGGCGCCGGCTGAGGGTGGTCTGTAATGAGCGATCGGGAAATAAATAATAAGGATACGGCTCTGGATCGTGTTAGAGCCGAATCGGAGCAGAGCTGTCCAGTGTGTCAGCAAGTAATATGGATGAGTTTTTATTTTGATGGGTTTGGTTTGTCCGATAAGTCGGGGCCGCGCTCTAATGTACTAAAACTTAACCTCGTTGCTTATGAAGAGCTAAACAAAGGCTTTCGAAAGTTTTATTATCCTGGGCTAGGTGCTGAATTTGACCCCGAGACCAGAGTGTTGGCCGCCGCCTTAGCTGATAGAGCGCGTAGAGATGCCACCGAAAAAATACAAGAGACGGCTAAAGACACAGCTGAAGAAACTGCCGTCGAAACGGTGAGTGACGCGTGGAGCCGAAGCAAAGGTATTCGCAATAGAAGCTTGCCTCAGCGTGCCATTTGGACCGCCGGCGAAGTATGGGACGAAGGCAAGGAGTCGGTTGGCAGAATGGGCCGGCAGGTAAAACGCATGGCTAAAAAACCTCGCAAGCAATGGGCGCGCATCGAACGTAACCTGCGCCGCGAGTGGCGTGGCTACTGGGGTGAAGTGACGCGTCATCCGTGGCGACTAGTCAAGACGACGACACTAACGGGTGCCAAGGTAACGGCGGGTTATGTTGCCGAGTCTTGGGGCTTGCTGCGCGATGCGTCGATGATCGCGGCGTTGTTCAACACGGGTGTTGACTCCCGCTTGAATGCTGCTGAGCGTGACTTTCATATGACGATCTTGAATGCCAAGGAGCGCTTGCCGATCAACAAGATTCAAGTTTCGATCTTCGGCTACGACATGGGCGGCGGTATCGCTCTGGCCTTTGCCAATCGGCTGCTGGATCAGATTGCACCCGGTGGCCTGTATGAGGGAGTGCCCGTGCAAATCAAGTTCATGGGGTTGTTTGATTGTGTTACCAACCGCTATGACGAAAACTTTCTTACAGGCTTTATACCCTTGAGCAACAGCGTGTCTTCGGCGCTAGTGGTGCCGCCGCAGATCGAGCGTTGCGTGCATTATGCGGCAGCCCACGAACTGCGTTTTTATAAACCCCTGAGCATGATCGGCGCCAACCCCGAGGATTATCGTGGGCCACGCCAGGAGCGGCTGTTCCCAGGCTCTCAAGTGGATGTAGGCGGTGGGGCGGACGACGGTGAAGACGGTGTATCAGACAAGCTCTCGCGATATCCATTGCAGATGATGTACCACCGTGCCTATGGGGCGGGAATTCCGATGCCGAGTTTGGATAAGTTGGCGGAAGTGGACCGTGATTTGTACCAAACCTTTGTCATCGATCCCGAGATCACTATATTTCAGCGCAATTACCGTAACGCCGTTAAAAAGTTAGTGGCGATCACCCGCGATATTCCATCGCTGGTACTTGAGTCAGGGCTTCCGGTAGAACGTGCCAAACCAGAGATAACCAACGTGCAATCCTCGGCCTCTCAATGCGTGGCTCCTTATGTTCCACAAACAGTCACCCTATTGCCAAAAAACATCGAAGAAGAATTAAGCGGTCACACCGTCATTTTTATCCACTGGCTGCGTATGTGGTACGACCAGAACGAGGGCAGCGCCGGGCGCAAGACCAGGGGCTGGGGCCTGGGTGAGCCGCTTGATCCTAAAGCCTACGGCCGTTATCAGAAATTAGTCGACGAACTGGCTTATTTACAACGCAATGCTCGCTCAACCTCCCAGTTCAATAATGAGCAGGCCATGCGACAAATTAACGGCGAAGTGCCTCCCGATGTTTTTGTGACCGATCCGCAAGCGCAAGCGCTGTATTGGTTATGGAATAACCCAGGTGCTCGAATTCCAGAGATTGAAGCGTTGTACCCGCACTTTATCAACGATGTTCATGACAGCATGGCTGAATCTAGTATCGAATCAGATTTTGGAAATTTGGTACATGCAAAACACTACATGAATAGACGCTTAGTTCAAAAACTATCGACTCAACCCGCGCGGAGTGTATTGGATTGGCTGGAGTTGGCGTATGAGAAATTTTTTAGTAAGTGAGGCAATATTGAAATCCACGCGCCGGGGGCGGTGACGTTCAAGGCGCAGCGTCATGCCTTAACGGGCCCAAAGAGCGGGGCCCCTAATCCAGTTGTGTTGAATAAAGGCCGGTTCACGAGTTGTGAGTTCAAAAATAGCGAAGCGGACATGACAGGTGCATCAGTTGTTTAGGAAAGGGGAGACTTCTATGGACGAGGTCGACATCAGTGCAATCAAGGACCAGTTGTTTAACAAGGTGGAGGTGTATCCCAACACCTATGTTTTGCTGGACATGGCGCGTCCTCACGCATTGGATCAAGTTGTGCGGGATCGGGCGCAAGAAAATATGGCGTACTTGAAGCATTCCGATTTCGCTCAATGGCCTCAAAAAGCGCCACTACTGGTGAGGTTAGAGGATCGTCACGACCCGTTGTTGGATGCCAGTGTTGACCTGGCAGTACAACAAACGATGAGTTCTGCGTGTCGTCTACGGCAGGTTGGTGGTTGGTTATTTTCCTCGCTGTCCCCAGCGCCGTTGGCGAGCCTGTTAAGTTCGAAGCTCAAGCTGCTGCACGCTAATGGTAAGGCCCGGCTGCGGTTCTATGACCCTCGAGTGATGGCACAACTTCCTGTTGTTTTCGACATGCCGCAGTTGATGTAACTCGAGAGTGGTGTCGAGCAATGGAACTATTTGAATGAGGGGGCACAGTTACAGCAAACGACATATCCCTCCTCTGCAGCTATAAGTCGAGCGCCGTGTCTCGCGGGTGCCGAGCAGTGGTCAGCATTAAAGCGGGTTGAAGTCGTTAACTCGGCAGTTCAAATATTACGGGCGCTGGGATGTTCCTATGAGCGTGACTGGGTCGCTCAAATAACCCTGTTAGTCCAGCGCGCGATTGGACAAGGCCTCACGGGAGGAATGGAGCAAGCAACTTTCGCAGTGTTAGGCGTTTGGTTGCATCGCAATTTTGACCAGCACCCTCGTATTCGCCAAGTGCTGGAGGACGCCCGGAAAGTGGGGAGCAGCTTTGGTGAAGCGATAGGCGCAATGAGCGGCGATGAACTTCTACGTATAAAACAGGACATGGAACAGACCCATGCAGGCTAGTTTTGTCAGCCCCTCAGTGTTTTTTACGCAGTTGCAGGGGGCAATGCTGAATACATCACAGGTGGTCACTGTCCGGGTGACAAACGCCACGAGCATACATAGACCGAGGCAACGCCAAAGTGTCGATCGAGTCACTCATCGGATGATATTGCTGTGAGCAATCCAATAATAAAAGCCGTCCAACATTCAGTGTTGGCGAATACGCCTGGCAAATGCTCTTTCTGTGACAAGCAGGGCTTGCTGATTTTTCCATTGCGGCACTCGGCTTTCTGCAGCGACAGCCCGCAGTTGCTGGATAAAGTCTCGGTGGTGTCGCTGGGTGAATCCTTCGACTTTCCCCAGGTACGTTTCGGTACGCGGATGTTGCGCAAAAGTTACCTGTATGTGCTGGTGGAGCGTAAAGGGCTGAAAACCTGGCAGTCGTATTTTGTGACCGACGATGCGCGGCTTTACCAGTTCGCGCCACTTTATCCGCCGTCACCCAGCCTTGCCTTCAGTTGCTATCGGGACGCCAACGCGGCTTCTACCTCGGTGGTGAGTATTGAAAAACCGCAAGAGGTGAATAGCACGTACTGGTTGTACACCCCGGACCCATTGTCCGAAGCCAAGCTGGACGAATACCAAACGTTTGCGGCGGCGTTCGCCCATGACGGAAAAATGCAACGGTTTAGCCCGGCAGACTGGGTCAGCGGTCGCCGCCAGCAGCCGTTTAGCCTTGAGCCCAGCGCCTTGGCGCAATGGGTGCTGGAGTACAAGGCGCTGGGTATCCGGGCCACGGCGACGGCTCAAGATGCGGCCCCGACGCATTTGGCCGCGCGCTCCCCAGCACTGCTCAATGCCCTGAATCAGCAAGCGTATCCGCCGCTTTGTCCTTCTGATGCGCTGCAGAGCGGGCGTCTGATGGCGTCACAGGCGCGCCTTGAAACGCTGCGCGACACGCTGGAACACGGGCAGGGCGCGGCCCTGGTGTTGCGCGATGGCATTGGGGTGACCCAGGAATTGAACGCCTGGCGTAATGCCGCCCTGGAGGGCGCGGAGCCCTGGCTGAATGAAGAGCAGGACGGCGTCAACAACCATTGGCGGGTTCAAGTTGCTTTGCGGCTCAAGGACGTGCGCGAGGGCATACGTGAGCACCGTATTCAAAAAGCCGATGAGAGCATCGACACCTGGGCGTACGACAGCCACACCGAAGACAACCTGCAAGGCATGTTTCCAGACAAAAACAAAGACGAACGGGAAGCTTACGTTCAGCGTGTGCTGCGCCAACGCAGTGGGAGGATGAGCGAACTCGAATTGATCCTTGAAGAGTCCAGTATTCGCAAAGAGGCGAAACGGCTTTACCCGGATACCGGTGCCGAGGCACGCGAAAGCATGCGCGAGTCGGCCAAGGCTGCCACGCGCCAGCTCATGGGCGAAGAGGCCATCGAGCGGCGTAAAAAACGCGCCGAAGCGCAGGCGCTCAAGTTGTTCGATCAACTCGATATGAATGAGGTGGATGCGGTACTCGCACAATTCGACGCGAAAACCGCCGAGTGCGAAGCCACTGCCCAAGCGCGGGCCAGCGATCATGTGACGGTGCTGCAAAGTCCCTACCTGCTCAATGCCCTGTATGCCTACGACCCGCAGGACTGGGCACGCGGTTGGGCGTTCGCGATCCAAACGGCCCTGTGCACGCTGGGCATGGAGGCGTGCCCACCTGGCCAGGCCTTGCTGGCACAGTGGTGGGAAGACACGCACATTGCCGACGGCAACCTGTTCTGGCGCGGCTATGCCCTGAATCAACAGGCACTGCTCGAAGACACCCGCGTGGGCTTGGCTGAAAGCAAATCGTTGTTCGCCAGCCTGCCGCTCAAAGACATCGCCGCCATCGCCATCCAGGAAATCAAACGCGGTAAAAGCATCATCACGTCTTTCGAGAAGGCCAATAAGGTCCTGGCCGATGGCGAAAAACTGACGCCCATGGACTGGCTGGCCCGCTCACAAATGGGCGTGTTGATGGGCTGGTATGCGCAACTGGCCAAAGGGGTATTTACCTACGGCTCGCCCAACAGTGTCGATAAGGTCATGGCCAATGTGCTGGTCACGGCGGTGAGCTGGCGCCTTGGGAAATACGCCCCGCAGTTACGCCTGGAGGAGTTGGCAGAAGCCAAAACACCGAAAAGCATCGATCAGGTACGTGCGCAGTTGCAGGTACGGGTGCGGGCATCGGTTCAAGCGGAGTTGGAGTCCGGCAAGGTGGGTAACTTCTATGCGTTGCGCATCGGCGTGATCGTAGGGCTATACGAAGCGTTCCAGCTCTATAACAAAGCGCAGGCGATGCCGGATGGCAATAAGCAAAAAGCGGAGTTTGCAGCGGCAGCGCTGGCGACCACCGCTGTTGCGCTGGACTTGATGCACACCGGGGCGGAGTGGACCAGCAAGAAGTATGGGGCTGGGACTGCGACAGGTCGGATTGCAGCAAATTGGGGTGGGGGGTTGAGGTTATATGGGGGGTTTTTGGGGGCGGTCAGTGGGGCGATTGGTGGGGCTCTTGATTTTAATGCTGCCAGTGAGCAGGCGAAGAAAAAACGCCCGGTTCTTACGTATGCATATATTGCTAGAACGATTAGTTCATTTGCAATTACCGCATTAACTCTAGGTGTAGCAATATCTGGTAGTGGTCCATACCTACGTATGCTTATGGCTCGAACTAGTAATAAAGTGGCGCTGGTTGTGTTGTCGGCACTTGAAGCCTTTGCCACTCGTTTAGCTACGGATCAATTATTAAGAATGATGCGTGCTGGACTAGCCCGTCTCGCATGGGTCGGATTGATTATTACGGGGGCGGTTGCAGGAGCTGAGTGCAACACGGTTATTGAATTGAAGCGGGCGCATCGTGCCGCATAGTCATGGCGTTCTGCATCACCTCGCCCATCATTTCGATCGGACATTTGAAATCGAAGCGTTT
>NZ_JCBCUW010000064.1:0-26562 GCF_059862525.1 Pseudomonas sp. MF08875 | reverse complement strand
GGCTGAAACCTTGGGCAAGGCCGAGTTGAAGGGTCGCACGTTCGGGGATACTGAGTTCGTGATAGGACATAGTGGCAGCACCGTACCGGAAAGGTCAGGTGTTGCACTCAGTTTTTGCGGCCGCCAAGCATTTATCCAGCCCCCCTATACAACTAACAAACCCACACCCCCGGCAATTTAATGCCTTCAAAACAAGCACAATTGCTACTTATATTACCTCCGTAGTTACAACTAAACTTTGTACATCTACAACACTGCTAGCGAATACCACAGGCGGTATGTGAACTACTCCAGAGTAACCGCCCGATACTGCGCAATAGACGAGCAGTGCTCGGAGCCAAGCACGCGTTTATGGGTTTTAAATGAGCACTGCGAGTGCTGTTTTTTTTCTACGCGACATCACCGAACACATATACATTTCATACAGGGCTTTTCCCCCTTAACACGAGAATCCCCCGCATGCTCATCATCAACGCCCGCTTGCGCCACCACGACGGCCTGCACGTACTGCACCTGGAAAACGGCCTGATCGCCAGCATCGCCCGCCAGGCCGAAGCACCGACCCTCGGCCCCGACGACCTGGACGCCGCCGGCAACCTGGTGGTGCCGCCCTTTGTCGAGCCCCATATCCACCTCGATGCCACGCTGACGGCGGGCGAGCCGCGTTGGAACATGAGCGGCACGCTGTTCGAGGGCATCGAGTGCTGGGGCGAGCGCAAGGCCACCCTGACCTTCGACGACACCCGCAACCGCGCCCACAAAACCCTCCAGGCCCTGGCCGCCCACGGCATCCAGCATGTGCGCACCCATGTGGACGTCACCGACCCGGCGCTGACTGCCCTCAAGGCCTTGCTCCAGGTGCGCGAGGAATGCCGGCACCTAGTGGACCTGCAAATCGTCGCCTTCCCGCAGGAGGGGATCGAGTCTTACCCCAATGGCCGGCAACTGATGGAAGAAGCCGTGCGCCTGGGTGCGGATGTGGTGGGTGGCATTCCCCACTTCGAGTACACCCGCGAGCAAGGCGTGAGTTCGATCAAGTTTCTGATGGACCTGGCCGAGCGCAGCGGCTGCCTGGTGGATGTGCACTGCGACGAAACCGACGACCCGCACTCGCGATTTCTCGAAGTGCTGGCCGAAGAGGCCCGCAGCCGTGGCATGGGTGCACGGGTCACGGCCAGCCACACCACGGCCATGGGCTCCTACGACAATGCCTACTGCGCCAAACTGTTCCGCCTGCTGGGCCATGCCGGCATCAGCTTCGTCTCGTGCCCCACCGAGAGCATCCACTTGCAGGGGCGCTTCGACAGCTTTCCCAAGCGCCGGGGCGTGACCCGCGTCAGTGAGCTGCTCGACGCGGGCATGAACGTATGTTTTGGCCAGGACTCCATCGTCGACCCCTGGTACCCCCTGGGCAACGGCAACATCCTGCGGGTGTTGGAGGCCGGGCTGCACATTTGCCACATGCTCGGCTACCGCAACCTGCAAAGCGCCCTGGACCTGGTTACCGACAACAGCGCCCGGGCCATGGCCCTGGGCGAAGGCTATGGCCTGCACCCCGGGCGCCCGGCCAACCTGCTGATCCTCTCGGCCGACAGCGACTACGAGATGATCCGCAGCCAGGGCCTGGCGCTGTACTCGATCCGTCATGGCCGGGTGTTGATGAAACGCCGCATGGCCGAACTGGAGTGGCCGCAACGGTAGCAGGCGAGCTGGCCCGCACCGGGGTGCAGAGCAGCCCCTCAGCGGTGGAGCGCCCAGAAAGATTTTACGGCCGCGGTGCAACCGAGCGCGGGCCAGCCCACTTGCTCCATGCTCATGTCCAGTGGGCTTTGGTTATTTTGAGGCGGTGAATTAGCACAAAACGATCCCTTTTACCTGTCATTTCTGACAGCAGACAAGCCCCCACCCCCGGCGCAGAGTGAAGCCTGTTCCGGTTAACGGGAGGCTCAACATGAAACGCTCATTGCTCTACTACGCAGCCGCAGCCGCGGCCTGCCTGCTGGCCAGCCTGGCCAACGCTGCCGCCCCCTCCGTGCGCAATGGCGGCGGCGAGGACATCATCCTGCAAGGCTTTCACTGGAACTCCAGCCGCAACAGCCCACAAAAGTGGTACGAGGTGCTCACACGCATGGCACCCGCGATTGGCCAGGACGGTTTCAGCAAAATCTGGCTGCCGCCGCCCTGGACGGACCAATCCAGTTGGAGCGACCCGGCCAAGGGCACCTCGGGCGGCGGTGAGGGCTACTTCTGGCACGACTTCGACAAAAACAGCCAATACGGCACCGACGCCCAACTCAAACAAGCGGTCGCGGCCCTGACCAGCGCCGGCGTGCAAGCGGTGTACGACGTGGTGCCCAACCACAAGAACGACAAGCTCCCGGCCACCCTGGTGCGCTGGCCCCGGGGCTACAAACTGTGGCGCGACGACTGCACGGCGCCTGCACAGTGCGATGAAGGCGACCCGTTCATGAACGGGCTTGCCGACCTCAACACCGCGAGCCCCGAAGTCTCGCCGCGTTTCATGCAGGAATTTCGCAACCTGCGCGACAACTACGCAGCCAAGGGCCTGCGTTTCGATTTCGTACGCGGCTACACGCCAGAACGGGTCGACCTGTGGATGAAGGACTTCAACGACCAGGCGTTTTGCGTGGGCGAATTGTGGAAAAGCCCCGGCGAATACCCGGCCACGGATTGGCGCAACCAGGCCAGTTGGCAGGACGCCCTCAAGGACTGGGCGGATCGCTCCCACTGCGCGGTGTTCGATTTCGCCCTCAAGGAGCGCCTGCAAAATGGCGGTGTAGCCGACTGGCGCCATGGCCTGAACGGCAACCCCGAGGCGGCGTGGCGGCAAACCGCAGTGACCTTCGTCGACAACCACGACACCGGCTACTCCCCTGGCCAGTACGGTGGCCAGCACCATTGGGCATTGCCCGACCTGCTGCGCAACCTGGCCTACACCTACATTCTGCTCAGCCCCGGCACGCCCACCGTGTACTGGCCGGACATGTACGACTGGGGCCGCGGTGACCTGATCCGCAAACTGATAAAGCTGCGCAAGGACGCCGGCATCAAGGCCGACTCGCCCATCCGCTTCCAGGCCCAGTATTCCGGGCTGGTGGCGGCCACCGAGGGCAGCCGCCAGCAGGTGCTGCTGGCCCTGGACTCGGACCTGTCGAAAGTGCCAGAGGGCTTTACCCCGGTACTGGACGCCGACGGGCAGCGCATTCGCGTGTGGCTGGCCGCCCCGGCCACCCCCGGCGCGGCCACCACCCTGCACTGCGACAACGTGCGCCCCGGCCCCGGGCAAGCGGTGTTTGCCGTGGGCGCGCCGTTGGCACTGGGCGCCTGGGACCCGGCCCACGCCATCGCCCTGCAACCGGGCACACAAAACCGCTGGAGCGGCACCGTAACCCTGGCGACGCAACAGAGCATCGAGTGGAAATGCCTGATCCGCAGCCTGAGCAACGTCAACGAGGTGTACTGGCAAGGCGACCCCAACAACCGCGTCGTGCCGGGAGCCACGGCTGAAAGCGTGGGGAGCTTCTAAACAACCTCTGAGGGGGCGGGCTTGTGTGGGAGCAACTGTCTTCCCACTCGCCACCGCCCCCCAGTGCCGCCTTCGCGAGCAGGCTCGCTCCCGCAGAGGAAAATGAAAACCCCACCCCCACCACCGTTCAACTGTGGGAGCGGGCCGGCCCACAATGAGGCCAACCCAGGCGCTGCATCTGCACAACTCGACCCCCGCCACCGCCCGCTTCCACAATAGAGCGGCCACCCACCTGCGCGGCACCACAGGCAGGGTCTTTGCCCTCGCGGCGGTTGGATCGATGTGCAAGGATGGCGCCCTGCCTTTAATCCACCCCGCAATGCCAAGGATTTTCATGACCGCCATCAGCACCCCAGCCCCGGTGATCCCCGGGCGCCTGGAGCAAATGTCCACTCGCCTCGCCTATCTCATCGCCGGTTTCGGCATCGCTGCCTGGGCGCCGTTGGTGCCCTACGCCAAGGCCCGCGCGGCCCTGGATGAAGGCACCCTGGGGTTATTGCTGCTGTGCCTGGGGGTAGGTTCGATCATCGCCATGCCCGTGTCCGGTGCGCTGGCTTCGCGCTATGGCTGCCGGCGGGTGATGGTCGGCGGCACCTTGCTGATCTGCCTGGCGTTACCGTTATTGGCCACAGTGACTTCGCTGCCGTTGCTGATCGCGACGCTGTTTGTGTTCGGCGCCGGGCTCGGTTGCGTGGACTCCACCGTCAACCTGCAAGCGGTGATCGTCGAACGCGCCAGCGGCAAGACCATGATGTCGGGCTTCCACGGCATGTTCAGCCTGGGCGGGATCGTCGGCGCGGCCGGGGTCAGTGCCTTGCTGGGCCTAGGCATGACGCCGCTGGGGGCGATGTGGGTGGTGGTGGCCCTGATCCTGCTGGCCTTGCTCAAGGCCGGCCCGCACATGCTGGCCTATGGCAGTCAAAGCAGCGGCCCGGCCTTCGCCATCCCCCATGGCGTGGTGCTGTTTATCGGTTGCCTGTGCTTTGTGGTGTTTTTGGCCGAAGGCGCGGTGCTGGACTGGAGTGCGGTGTTCCTCACCGCCGAGCGCAACCTGGACGCCGCTTATGCCGGCCTTGGCTATGCGGCGTTTGCCCTGACCATGACCGTGGGGCGCCTGACCGGCGATGCCATCGTGCGCCGCCTCGGCACCACCCGGGTGATTGTGCTGGGCGGGTTGACCGCCGCCGCGGGCCTGTTGCTGGCCACCCTGGCGCCGTCCTGGGAAGCGGCATTGGTGGGCTATGCACTGGTGGGCGCCGGGTGCTCGAACATCGTGCCGGTGCTGTACACCGCGGTGGGCAAGCAAACCCTCATGCCCGAGAGCATCGCCGTACCGGCCATCACCACCCTGGGCTACGCCGGCATCCTCGCCGGCCCGGCGCTGATCGGCTTCGTCGCCCACGCCAGCAGCCTGAGCCTGGCCTTCGGCCTGATCGCCGTGGCGCTACTGGGCGTGGCCATCAGCGGCAAAATCCTCAAGGCCTGAGGCCCCGTGTGCGTCCCTTTGTAGCCAGCAGGCTTGCCCGTGCTAGGGCGGCCGGGCTAGCACCTCAATCCTCCTGGGGCAGTTTGCGAAAACCGACGGCCAGGCGATTCCAGCTGTTGATGGTGGCGATGGCCACGGTCAGGTCGACCATCTCGGCGGGGCTGAATTCGGCGCTCAGTTGCTCGTAGTCGGCCTCCGGGGCGTGGGTCTGGCTAATCAGGGTCACCGATTCGGCCCAGGCCAGGGCGGCGCGCTCGCGGGCGGTGAAGAACGGCGCTTCGCGCCACACCGCCACGGCGTATAGGCGTCGCTCGGTTTCGCCATCCTTGCGAGCATCGGCGGCGTGCATGTCCACGCAAAAGGCGCAGCCGTTGATCTGCGACACCCGCAGGCGGATCAGCTCCAGCAGGTTTTTTTCCAGAGGCAGTTTCGACACCGCGGTTTCCAGGGCCAGCATAGCTTTGAGGGCATTGGGGGATGCGGTGTAGAAATCGATACGCGGTTGCATGTGGGTGGCTCCGTTGAGGATGGGGAGGCGCTACGTTAGCCCCCTGGCGGCCCGGCACAAATAGCCAATGCGGGGGAAGATGAGGGAGCCAATGTGCGCCGCGGGGTAAAAACCTCCAAAAAAACCAACACCATAGACCGCGAGTGAATAACCCCGATGTAAAACCAGCAAAGAGCCTCTAAAAAACTGTCAATTATGACAGTAGCCATTCCCTCACTTGCGCTTTACAACGTTATGTACCCCAAGCCCTATCACACAATAGGCAGACATAATGAACAACCCCATTAAACGCTTCACGCCTTACACCCTGGAAAACCCCGTCTGGTTATTGGCAGCTGACTTGAGAAAAGGCACGTTCCATGATCGGCAGGCCTTGGGGTTCATTCTGCCCGCGGGGGAAAGTATCAACGTGCGGCGCTCAAGCCCCATTGATACCGACCTGATACTCAACTTCTTTAATGATGACAGACGCACCGAGAGTAGCGTCGTTATTACCAGCCAGTGGACCACATTTACCGCCACTCACCCGGCCGTTGTTTTTATCCAGACGCCCTATAGCGCAATTACAGCCGAGATTGAATACACCGTTACCCGCGAAAAACCGCTGCCAATCTACACCCCACAAGGCAATGCCCAGGCTTTCTTCCAAACCTGGGACGAACAGGACGCAGAATTTGCACTTATCCAAACCACTTATGCCAACTTACTCGTACCGGCCTTCGATAAACAGAAAACCAAAGAACTGCACCAAACCTGTGGGCTCGACAGTTTGGAGACGTTCTACACCAGCGTTTTCGAGTACTTCAACTCACTGGCTGGAATATCCTTTACCACCACCGTGCGCACCGACAGAAACATCCCCAACCGTTACTTTATAAAGGCGGATAAAGGCGGTGGCGGGGGGGCCTATTATGGTCACAGCTGGATAGCGCAAGTCAGCCCTTCAATAGCCACCTGCGGCCTGGACGTGCGCCCGGACAACTGGTGCGCCCTGCATGAAATAGCCCACGGCTACCAAGGTGTCTTTATGCAAAACACCACGGTTCCCAGTGGCGAAGTCTGGAACAACGTCTACGCCGCGTATTACCAGCATAAAATGATGGGCAATGAAATTTATGAACGAGGCTGGATGTACGGTGGAAACTCGGAACGCACCTTCGTTGAATTGCAAAACCGCTTAGACAGCAATACGCCCATCACGACATGGCACCATTGGGAGCGGTTGTTTTTCTTCCTATTCATCTTCGACAAGGCGGGGGAGCACGTTATCAGTTTGTTCAACCAGGAATATCGTCGCCTCGTTTCCAAAGACGACTTCAAACTGGCAGATCACCCCATGATGGATGTCATCGCACGCATTTGTGCTACACGGGCAAACGTGGATATCGGCCCCTTCATGGCATTTGTACAGGCGCCACTGTCCTACCGCCTGCGCAACACCAACCTCTACAACAACCTGATACCTGCCTGGCCGCTTTATCGCCTGGTCCCTGCGGCCAGCCTGCGGCAGATCCAGCAGACCCTGCGCCTTAAAACGCCCCTTTCCCTGGTCGATAGCCGCCAGTTGAAAACCACCGACCTCAAAGGCAGCCTGAAGCTCACCATGAATGCCCAGAGTTTCAAGGAAAGCCAAGGCAAAGTGCTGCTGATAAAAGACGGCAGCAACATTTCACGCTTGCAAACGATCACGTCACCTGAGATCCATCTCAATAATTTCCCCATAGGCGTCTATACACTCCTGCATCCCTCTGCACCTCACGCCCGGCGTATAGCCACTTGCAACCATATCGAGGTCCAAGCCCTTGCGGATAACCCTGTGACGCTGGAGTACCAATACTACTTTTCGCCGTCACTGGCATCACAGCGAATATCCCTGAGGGGGCTTTCCGGAGAATTCGCCTCATTAGAGTTCGATATGCAATCGTCAAGCCTGAAAATCAATGTCATCAGTTCCAGGCCACACCCTTATGCACACAACACTATTTACGCGGCAATCACCGTGCAGGACAGAAACGACTTCCTCCTCTTTCACAAAGATATGCCCGGCATTGATACGGTTATCTCCAGCGACGAAATTGCCATTGGCTCCGGATATAAAGTTACTCTTTTTCATCAAGAACCAACACGGTTGGTCAGTACGCCCACAGTACACCCCATCATCAATAAACAATTGCCGACCAATGTATTCGAAATCACACAACAAGGGCTGCGCAACACCAGCCTGAACAATGACCCTGGGGATAACCTCAAAGCCGAAATTGAAAAAACCGCCAATAGCCTGCGCCAGGCCTCACACTTACTGCTGCATCTTGACCTGCCCGTGAGAGATGATCTCTATACCGCAATCGATACATTCACCACATCCGAACGTTTGTCGTTACTTGAACAATACGCTGACTTATGGCCTTCCTACGCAGACACCGGCGGCCCAGTAGTTCCGGGCGGTTATTTCACCTGGCGACAACCGGGCCTCGGCAATTACACATCAGTAAATATCAGTATCGACACCAATGCCGAGACGATCAGTATTGAAACAATAGCGCGCGCGCCACATTCTTATTTGATAGCGATCTATATAGCGGTATGGGTGCGCACCGAAAAAGGGGAAGTTCTGCATTGTCAGGAGTTGCGCGGCGACGCTCTCCCACAAGCGGTTAATGTCACCCTCCCCTTCCAAAAGGGATACACGGTGAGTGTTCTGCACTTGGAGCCGACCCGTAGCGAGTTGATAAATACCGACACTCAAGTCCAATTTGCGGTCAAGCAAATCCATACTGTCCGCGCCATGGGGGACGGAAAACTTCAACTTTGAAGCGTTAGTAGGGGTTCAGCAGGGCCATGGGCTGTACCCAGGGCGAGCATAAAACCCTGCAACTGGCGGACGGCAGCCAAGTGCTGCTCCACAAGGCCGGCGCACTGAACATCGCGTTTTCGTCGGTAGAGCGCCGCATCAGGTTGCAGGACCTCATCACCACCGCCAAGGGCAGCGACCCGCGCCCCTTTGTCGTGCAAACCCCACACAGCACCGCAGGGCTTCGCCCCCTCCCACAGGTAAGGCGCGGCACGGTTCAACCGCGCGTGCGCAGCCACTGCATAAAGCCCTTGCGCGGTGCAGCCTTGGGCACTTCTTTAATCAGGGCCTGGGCGCTGTGCAAACGGTGGTCGAGCATCGCTTGCATGGCTTCGCCGATGTCGCGGCGGGCGTCGAGGCAGGGTTTGAGGTAGGCCTTTTCGATGCGGTAGAGGGTGCAGAAGGTCATGGCGATGAAGTCGGCGGGCACGCCTTCGCCGTCGAGGATGCCGGCTTCGCCGATCACCTCCCCCGGGCCCATGCGCCCGGCCTCGAACGGGGTGCCGTCGCGGCGCAGCACCACCGAGACCACGCCCGACTCGATGATGAACAAGTGGTCGCTGACCTCGCCGCTGGGCAGGATCGTATCGCCGGCGCGGAAGGTGTGCAGGGCCATGTTCTGGCTGAAGGTGTCTTTTTCATCCTGGCGCAGGGTGGAGAAAATGTTCGAGCGTTCCAGCAGTTGCCGTGGCCGCGACAGGCCCGGCGCAGGCGCGTCCGCCTCGGTGGACAAGAGGCTCACGCCGCTGGCCTGCAAATGCCGGTAGGCCAGGTCAAAGAGCAGGTTGCGCACCTCGCGCTTTTGCCCCATGGCGGCGACAAAGCCGCTGATCTCGTACTCCATGCCACTGCTGCTGGCGCTTTTGAGGGCGACGCTGGGCGCCGGTTTGCCGAGTAACTGGCGGCACCCCTGCATCGCCCGTTCGAGGGCTTCGATTACCGTTTGCGGGCGCGCGTGGGGGCTCACTTGCAGGCTGATGGACAGGCCATGCACGTCGCTGGGGCGGCTGAAGTTGATGATCTTGGCCTTGGCGGCCAGGGAGTTGGGGATCACCGCCATGCTGCCCTGGGCGGTTTGCAGGCGCGTGGCGCGCCAATCGATGTCCACGACCCGGCCTTCGGTGCCGTCGATGGAGATCCAGTCATCGATTTGGTAGGGCTTGGTGGTGTTGAGCACGATGCCGGAGAACACGTCACTGAGGGTGCTTTGCAGCGCCAGGCCGACGATGATCGCCACCGCGCCCGAGGTGGCCAGCACGCCTTTGACCGGCAGGTCGAGCACGTAGGCCATGGCGGCGATGATGGCAATCAGGAATATCACCGCGCCGAGCAAATCCTGGAGCAAGCGCCCGGTGTGGCCGACGCGCTGCAACATCAGGGCGCCGAGCAACACGGTGAGGGTGCGGGCACCGTACAGCCACCAGCCAATCAGCAGCCCAGTGGCGGCCACGTGCAAGGCCACGTTATCGGCCCTGGGCGCCGGTTGCATGGGGCTCAGGCCTTCGTTGAACAGTAGGACGCTGAACAAGGCGAAAATCCCCAGGCGCACCGCCAGTTTCCACTGGCTACCCCCGGCGGAAATCAACCGCCACAACAGCAGGTCGACCAGGATCAGGCACAAGGCGATTAGCAGCGGGTGATCGGTGAGCAAGGCAGGCATCAAACGGCTCCAGGGCGGCAATGACGCGAAGATCGCACACATTGGCGAGCAACCCCAGAGCCGTGTGGGAGTGGGCTCGCCCGCTCCCACACGTGGGGCGTTTACTTGCCGTTGGTCAGGGTGTTGTAGCTGGTCATCAGGTTGCGGTAGTCGGGGATGTGGTTGGAGAACAGGGTGCCCAGGCCTTCCACATCGTTGCGCCAGTCGCGGTGCAGTTCGCACGCCAGGCCAAACCAGGTCATCAGTTGCGCGCCGGAGGACGACATGCGGTCCCAGGCCGATTGGCGGGTCAGTTCGTTGAACGTGCCCGAAGCGTCGGTGACCACGAACACCTCAAAGCCTTCGGCCAGGGCCGACAGGGCCGGGAACGCCACGCAGACCTCGGTCACCACGCCCGCGATAATCAGTTGCTTCTTGCCGGTGGCCTTGATCGCCTTGACGAAATCCTCGTTGTCCCAGGCGTTGATCTGGCCCGGGCGGGCGATGTACGGCGCATCCGGGAACAGAGCCTTGAGCTCGGGCACCAGGGGGCCGTTGGGGCCGGTCTCGAAACTGGTGGTGAGGATGGTCGGCAGTTTGAAGTACTTGGCCAGGTCGGCCAGGGCCAGGACGTTGTTCTTGAAACGGTCCGGGTCGATGTCCCGTACCAGCGACAGCAGGCCGGCTTGATGGTCCACCAACAGAACGGCGGCGTTGTCTTTGTCCAGGCGCTTGTAAGAGGTAGTCATTGCAGTAGTCCTCGCGAGGTAAAAGTACCGGCGGCATGCCGGCACCGGGGTGTCTGGATCAGCGCTGGGAGTCCAGCACTTCGTGATCGGTGGCCACTTGCTGGGCCTTGAGGTAGCTCTCGATCAGCAACTGGTAGTGCGGCATGGCCTGGGCATAGACCGCGGCCCATGCCTGCGCATCGGGGCGGTTCCACGAACCTTGCAGCTCAGAGAGCGTAGCCATGATGTCGATCGGCACCACCCCGGCCTGGGCCAAACGGGCGATGGTCAGATCGGTGGCCAAGGTGGAATGGTTGCCCGAGGCATCGACCACGGCGAACACCTTGTAGCCTTCATGCACGGCGGCAATGGCGGGAAACGCCAGGCACACGCTGGTCAGGGTGCCGGCGATCACCAGGGTTTTCTTGCCGGTGGCCTTGACCGCCGCGTGGAACTGGGGGTTGTCCCAGGCGTTGATTTCACCTTTGCGCGCCACGTATTGGGCGTGGGGCGCCTCTTGGTGGATCTCGGGGATCAGCGGCCCGTTCGGCCCCTGGGGCACCGAAGCGGTGGTGATGACCGGCATCTTCAACAAGGTGGCGGCCTTGGCCAGTGCGATGGCGTTGGCGCGCAGTTGCGGTACGTCCATGTCCTTGACGATCTGGAACAGGCCACTCTGGTGGTCGATCAGCAGCATCGCCGTGTCGTTGGGGTCGATGGTGGGCTTGAGGCCGTTGAAATTGGCCGCGTGGGTCGTGGTGTTCATCAGCGTTTCCTCTTTTCTGTGGGCAACAGCCGTCCCTGGCCGGTGTCATGGCCTGCCGATCCTGAGCAGGGTTGCGGGGTTGCGGGGTTGCGCTTAGGGGTGCATCTGGCCAAAACGGCCGGATTGGAAGTCGGCGAAAGCCTGGTGGATTTCTGCCTCTCTGTTCATCACGAACGGGCCGTGGCCGACGATGGGTTCGTCGATCGGCTCGCCGCTGAGCAACAGCACCACCGCATCGCTGCTGGCCTCCAGGGCCAACTGGTCGCCGACGCGCTCGAACAGGGCCAACTGGCCTTCGCGCACTAACTCCAGGCCATTGACCTGCACCGTGCCGCGCAGCACCACCAACGCGGTATTGCGCCCTTCGTGCAGGTCCAGGGTGACCGCTTTGCCGGCAGTGAGGCGCAGGTCCCAAACATCGATTGGGGTGAAGGTGCGCGCCGGCCCGGTGCGGCCGTCGAACTCACCGGCGATCAAACGCAGGCTGCCGGCACCGTCCTTGAGGGCAAGGGTGGGAATGTCGCCGTCAAGAATGGTCTGGTAGCCGGGCTCGGCCATTTTGTCCGTGGCCGGCAGGTTGACCCACAACTGCACCATTTCCAGGGTGCCGCCGCGTTGAGCGAAGGCTTCGGAATGGAATTCCTCGTGCAGGATCCCTGACGCGGCAGTCATCCACTGCACATCGCCCGGGCCAATGATGCCGCCGGCGCCGGTGGAGTCGCGGTGCTCCACTTCGCCTTTGTAGACGATGGTCACGGTTTCAAAACCGCGGTGCGGGTGTTGGCCGACGCCACGGCGCTGGCTGGTGGGGGTGAATTCGGCTGGGCCGGCGTGGTCCAGCAGCAGGAATGGGCTGATGTGCTTGCCCAGGTTGTCGTAGGAAAACAGGGTACGAACCGGGAAACCATCGCCCACCCAATGGCCTCGTGGGCTGGTGTAGATACCGATGATGTTTTTCATGGTGCCTCCAAAAAGGGGTGAGTGACGCGATGGACAAAGGTTAATTGCGTCACCTTTGCTGCGCTAGACTGCGAAAATCACTCTTAGCGTTCTATTTGGAGAACGATGGTGGAAGACCTCAACACCCTCTACTACTTCACCGAAGTGGTCGAACACGGTGGCTTCGCCGCCGCCGGACGGGCGCTGGACATGCCCAAGTCCAAGCTCAGCCGACGCATCGCCCAGCTTGAAGAACGCCTGGGGGTGCGCCTGATCCACCGCAACAGCCGGCATTGTTCGCTGACGGAAATCGGCCAGGCTTACTACCAGCGTTGCCTGGCCATGCGCGTGGAAGCCGAAGCCGCCGCCGAGGTGATCGAACGCAACCGCGCCGAACCCCAGGGCCTGGTGCGCATCAGCTGCCCCACGGCACTGCTCAACACCTGGGTGGGGCCGATGCTCAGCCGCTACATGGTCAAGTACCCGCGGGTGGAGGTATTCATCGAGAGCACCAACCGCCGCGTGGACTTGCTCCACGAGGGCTTCGACATCGCCCTGCGGGTGCGTTTCCCGCCCCTGGACAGCACTGACATGGTGATGAAAGTGCTGGGCAACAGCACCCAATGCCTGGTGGGCAGCCCCCTGTTTCTGGAGCAACTGTCGTCGCCCGCCTCCCCTGCCGACCTTAGCGGCCTGCCGAGCCTGCACTGGGGCGCCGCGCAACGGGAATACCACTGGGAACTCTACGGCCCGCAGGACGCCAGCGCGGTGATTCGCCATCACCCACGCCTGGTCACCGACGACCTGATCGCCCTGCGCACCGCCGTGCTAGCGGGCATCGGCATCGTCCATTTGCCCCAGGTGGTGGTGCGCGACGACCTCGCGGCCGGCACCCTGGTGCAACTGGTGCCGGGCTGGGCGCCCAAGTGCGGCATCGTCCATGCGATCTTCCCTTCGCGCCGTGGCCTGCTGCCGTCGGTGCGTAGCCTGATCGACTTTCTCGGCGAAGAGTTCACCCATGCCGATATTGCTTAAATACGCTGGCAGGAGCCTGGCGTGCCAGCGCTGGCGGCGAATGGCTCGCTCCCACTTGAAGAATTGACCTCACGCCTGGGCTTGGAGGTAGCGATCCAGGCGCGCCATGGCCTGTTGCAGGTCAGCCACCGCCAGGGCCAGAGCGGGGTTGTCCTGGGTGGCGGTGGCTTCCAGTTGTTCGCAGCAGGCCATCAGCCGCCGCGCCTTGACGATACGCGCACCGCCCTTGATGCGGTGGGCCAGCTCCCGCAGGCCCAGCAGGTCGCGCGCCGCGTAGAGGGTGCCCAGGTTCAGCAGGTCCTGGCGGTTGCTCGACCCTAGGTCATCGAGCAAGTGTTCGATCAGGCTGCGGTCGGCGCCGACATACTGCTCCAGGCTCGACAGGTCAATTTCCGGCGCCTCTTCGGGCTCGGGCTCCGCCACCGCCGCCTCCACCGACACCCGCGCCAGGCGCACGCGCAGGTCTGCCAGGAGGATGGGCTTGAACAGACAATCGTCCATGCCTGCCTCCATACAGCGGATTTTTTCCTGAGCCTGGGCATTGGCGGTGAAGCCGAAGATCAGCCCCGGCGCCCGGCCCCGGGCCTGCTCTTCGTGGCGCAAGGCGCGGGTCAGGTCGTAGCCATCCATCTGCGGCATATGGCAATCGGTAATCACGACATCGAAGGGGTGCGCGCGCCACAGTTCCAGGCCCTGCTCGCCGTCCTCGGCGAGCATCACGCGATGGCCCAGGTAGGCCAACTGACGTGACAGCAGCAGGCGATTGGCCGGGTAGTCGTCCACCACCAGGATGCTCAGGGACGGTCCCGCCGCTGCTGGCTCAACGACCGCTGGCGGTGTTTCGTCCAAGGGTTGCAAGGCCGGCACGTCGAGGCTGACATCGATGCGCGTGCCCTTGCCCACGACACTGTGCAATTGCAGGCGCCCGCCCATCATTTCGCACAGCGAACGGCTTATCACCAGGCCCAGGCCCGAGCCGCTGCGAGCCGACTGTGTGTGGTTGCCGGCCTGGGTGAACGGGCTGAACAGCCGCTGCTGGTCCTGAGCGCTGATGCCCACCCCGGTGTCCTCCACCCGCAGGGCAATAGCCACGTGGTCGGGGCTCGCGGTCGGCTCGATGCGGGTGCTCAGGCGCACCTCGCCGCTGTGGGTGAACTTGATGGCGTTGCTCAGCAGGTTGGACACGACCTGCTTGAACCGCAGCGGGTCGATCAGCACTTCGCGGTCGCTGCGCGGGTCGATGTCCAGCACCAGGCGCAGGTGTTTGTCCCGCGCCAGGCCCTCGAACACCCGGGCCACGGCCTCCACCAATTGGCGCAGGTTGGCGCGTTCGGGGGTGAGGGTCAGGTGCCCCGATTCGATGCGCGCCACATCCAGAATGTCGCCGATCAAATCGAGCAAGTCATGGGCGGCGCCCGACGCCACTTCAATGGCAAAGCCATCGCTCTGGCCCTGCTCGGCTTTTTTCGCCGCCAGCTCCAGCATGCCAATCAAGGCATTCATCGGCGTGCGAATTTCATGGCTCATGGTGGCCAGGAACACGGTCTTGGCACGGTTCGCATCGTCGGCGGCTTCCTTGGCCTGTTGCAGTTGCTGCAACAGTTGCTGGCGCTTGCGGATCAGGTGGCGCTGGTAGGCGATCCAGCCCAACGCCAGCAGCAACAAGATCGCAGCCACGGTAAAACCCTGGAAGATCGCCGTGCGGTTGCGCAGCCAATAGCTGTCTTGCACCGTGACTTCGTTGCGCCAGCGGCTGGTCAATTCGTCCATTTCCTCGGGAGGAATGCTCAGCAGGGCCTTGTTCAGGATCGAGTGCAACTCAATGGCCGAACGCGCGGTGGCGAAGGTCACCCGCGCCGGTTCCGTGCCCACGGTGCTGGTGATATGCAGGCGTTCGCGATAGCGCCCCGAGATCATGTAGCGTGCGGTGATGAGCGAGTTGAGCGCGGCGTCGGCGCGCCCGCTGGCCACTTGCTCCATGGCCTCGGCCGGGCTCTGCGCGTCAATCAACTCAATGCCTGGCGCACCCGCTTCGATCAGTTCGGTAAAGCCATTGCCCGGCACCATCGCCAGGCGCTTACCGGCCATGTCATCCAGGGTTTGGGGGCTGCCGGGCTTGTCGGGAGACACCAGCACAAAGGGGTTAATCAGGTACGGGCGGGTGAAGCGCAAATCGGCGCCGCGCTCCAGGCTGGGGGTGATGACGGCCATCAGGTCCACCGCGCCGTCCTTGATCTGCTGGATTTGCGCCCCCAGGGAGCGACCCCTTACCACTTCGAATTTGAGCCCGGTGCGCAGGCTGATTCGCGCCAGCACCTGGGCGCTGAGGCCGCGAAACTCCCCTTTTTCATCGATGAACGACAAGGGCAGGAAGTCGTCGATGACCGCCACGCGGATCTTGGGGTGCTGGGCCAGCCAGCGTTGTTCGCTGGTGCTGAACTGCAAGCCCTGGCGCGCGGTGAAACTGGTACCGCCACCGCTCCAGCGGCGCAGGATGGTCATGCGCTCGCCCGGGGAAATGGCCCGCAGGGCCGCATTGACAATGCCTTGCAGGCGCGTGTTGTCGCGGGCCATGGCAAAGGCGAAGGGGTTGCTTTCCAGGCGCGAGAAATCCGCCAGCTGCACGTTGTTCAGGTAGTTGTTGTTTATCAGGTAATTGGCGCTGATGGAGTCGCCCAAATAAACATCGGCCTGGCCGAACGCCACGGCGCCGATGGCGCTCAGGGTCGAGGGGTACAGTTGCAAGCTGGCCAGGGGATAGAAGTCGCGCACGGCCTGGTGCGGCAGGTAATGGTCGAGCATCGCCACGCGCTTGCCCGCCAGGTTAGCCGGCAGCTCGCGGGTATCGCCCTGGCGGGTGACCAGGGTCGGCGCGTCATCGGCGTAGGTGTTGGACATGCACAACTGCGGATCGGCGGCCTCAAAACCGTTGGCCGTGCCGAGCAAATCCACGTCGCCGCGCTTGAGGGCCGCGATGACCGCGTCGCGGGACTCATAGCGCTGCACCTCGATGGGGATATTGAGTAACTGCGCCAGCAGGTCGGCGTAGTCGGCGCTCAGGCCTTCGTAGTCGTGCTGGTTGAGGGTCAGGTCAAAGGGTGGGTAGTCCGGCGCCGAAGCCCCCAAGCGCAGCACGCCCTTTTCCCGTAGCCAGCGGCGGTCGGCGGCGTCCAGGTCGACCCGGTAGTCCTGGACCATGGAGCGGCCCAGCAAGTGCAGCGACTGCGGCTCGGCCGCCGTCGCCAGGCCAGGCATCACAGCCCCTAGCAGCATCAGGGCCAGCAGTGCACAACGCACCGGGCGCATCACCTAGATGAGGTCATTACGCCTGGCGAAATCGCGCAAGTGGACCAACGACTCCACCTTGAGCTTTTCGGTCAGGCGATGTTTGTAGGTACTGACCGTCTTGGGGCTCAGCAGCAGAGTTTCAGCGATGTCCTTGTTGTTCATGCCTTGGGCCAGGCGTTGCAGGATCGCCAGTTCGCGGTCCGACAACTGCTCGATCAACTCATGCTCCGAATGCTGCACCTGGCCTATGTGCACCGAGCTGCTGGGCAAGCGGGGAAAGAAGGTGTAGCCGGCCATGATCGCGCTGATGGCCTTGTCCAGCTCCACCAAGTCATGGGTCTTGGCGATGTAGCCCAAGGCACCGTTGCGCATGCAGCGCGAGGAATAAAAGGTCGGATCGTGGGCGGTGTACACCAACGCCCGGCTCGGTAGCTCCAGTGCCTGGAGGCGTTGCAACAGGCCCAGCCCATCAAGCTTGGGCATCGCGATATCGAGCACGACCAGCTCGGGGCGCTCCTCGCGGGCCAAGGTCAGCGCCTCGGCACCGTTGCCGGCCTCAAGGACCACCTCGAACCCATGGCGTTGCAGCAGCATCTTGACTGCTGCGCGAATGACCGGGTGATCGTCAACGACCAGTGCTTTCTTCATGTGAACTCCTAAAAACAAACACCGGGTACCTGCACCTAAGCCGCGACCACCCGCTGCGGCACCGGGGCTGCCCCATCACTCATACACCAGGAATCGGGGCTCGCCTACCTGTCAGAAGTACCAGTTCAGACGAGTGGTCATCCTGCCCTGACGCCCGCCCGGCAAGGGCTGCGCATCAATTAAGGGTGGGGATTACAAAAGAAGGGATCACCGCGATGCGGTGCGCCGGGGTATGGCCGCGTCGGGCCACTGCTCGACGAACGCTGCTGGGTCGACCCGCCGCATCAGGCTTTGCAGGGCCTCGAGTTCAGGACGCCGGGCACTGCTGACCTGCACCCGGCTGCGCAACAGCGAACCGACCTGGGCGAAGCGCCCGTGGCGGTCATGGTAGATGCAGGCATGGCGGACTTGCGGGTTGTCTGCGCACAAGGCCAGCGGATCGAAGTCGACGCTCAATGTCGCGCTGACAAGCACCAAGTCGAACGGCTCGCCCCCATACTCCACCAGCGTCAGCAGTTCCTGAACCGAGTGCACAGGGGCAATGCGGAAATATCCCAGGTAATTGAGCGAGCGCTCCATTTGCATGCGATGAAAATGCTGCTCATCGGCGATCAGAATGCGTAACGCTTTATTCAACATCTTCGAGTAACCATGGGGTGGCATTTTGGCAAGGCCATGATGGCCCGCCGCAGAGAACCCGAAGGCTATGCGAGAGAAAACCCGTTTGATGTAGGAGTATTCCAAAAAATCGACAGGAACAATCCCATGCCGATCTTCAGCTCAGCCGCGCTGCCCGTGCATTCGCAGGCGCGCGCGCCAATGTTTCATAGCGTTGACGATAGATTGACCACCAAGCTGCCGGCAGATGGCGCGGCCAGGCATTGAGCAAGCGCAGCCGCTCGCGATACTCGTTTACCAACGGGAAGCCTGACCGAAACAACGGATCGAGGATGGCAGTTTAGTGGCTTCTAATTTATAGTGATTCTCATGTAGATTTAAAGCGCTGTCAGCCTTCCCCCTGCCAATACCCTGAGAAAGTCGGCCACGGACGGTTGCGCCCCCCTTCAATTCCCGCTGTGTTCTCTCGTCGTACTGACAGCTGCGGCGCCGGTTGCCCTCAACCGCGCCCACGCGGGTGTCATGGCGGGCAAAGAGCGGCAACGGGTTGACTCTCTCTGGCTGGAACCCTGCATGAAACGCCATCGACGCACCCGCCACGCCCTGCTCGCCACGCTCCTGCTGATCCCCGCCATCGCCGCTGCCACCTGGGCCTTGCTACCACCGGGGCGAGACAAACTGAGCACCGTGCAGGTCACCCGCGGCGACCTGGAAAACAGCGTCACCGCCCTAGGCACCCTGCAACCACGGCGCTACGTGGACGTCGGCGCCCAAGCCTCGGGGCAGATCAAAAAGATCCATGTCGACGTCGGCGATGCGGTCGAGCAAGGCCAATTGCTGGTGGAAATCGACCCCGCCACCCAACAGGCCAAACTCGACGCCAGCCGCTTCTCCGTGCAAAACCTGCAAGCCCAGTTGCAGGAACAACAGGCGCAGAACGAACTGGCCAAACAGAAATACCAGCGCCAGCAACACCTCGCCGCCGGCGGCGCCACCCGCGAAGAAGACGTGCAAACCGCCCGCGCCGAACTCAAGGCCACCCAGGCGCGCATCGACATGTTCCGCGCGCAGATCCGCCAGGCCCAGGCCAGCCTGCGCAGCGACGAAGCCGAGCTGGGCTACACGCGCATCTACGCGCCGATGGCCGGCACGGTGGTGGCCCTGGACGCCCGCGCCGGCCAGACCCTCAACGCCCAGCAGCAGACGCCGTTGATCCTGCGCATCGCCAAGCTGTCGCCGATGACCGTGTGGGCCGAGGTCTCGGAGGCCGACATCGGCCACGTCAAACCCGGTATGCACGCCTACTTCACCACCCTCAGCGGCGGCACGCGGCGCTGGACCAGTACCGTGCGCCAAGTGCTGCCGGTACCGCCCATGCCCCTGGACCAGACCGGCCAGGGCGGCGGCAGCCCCAACAGCAGCAGCAAAAGCGGCAGTGGCCGCGTGGTGCTCTACACCGTGCTGCTGGACGTGGACAACGGCGACAACGCGCTGATGGCGCAAATGACCACCCAGGTATTCTTCGTCGCCAGCCGCGCCCACAACGTCCTCACCGCACCGATTGCGGCCCTGGACAGCCTGCCCGGCAGCGACCGCCAAAGCGCCCGGGTCGTCGCCGCCAACGGCCAGGTGCAGACCCGCCCGGTGCGCACCGGCATCAGCGATCGCCTGCGGGTGGAAATCCGCGAAGGCCTGGACGAAGGCGAACACCTTCTCATCGGCCCCGCTACCGGCAGCGGAGGCTGAATGCACACGCCCCTGATCGACCTGCGCGATATCCGCAAAGCCTACGGCGGCAACGACACGCCCCTGGTCGAAGTGCTGCGCGGCATCGACATGCGCATCCACGCCGGGGAATTCGTCGCCATCGTCGGCGCCTCCGGCTCCGGCAAATCCACCCTGATGAACATCCTCGGCTGCCTCGACCGGCCCACCTCGGGCGAGTACCGCTTCGCCGGGGAAAACGTGGCCCACCTGAGCAGCGACGAACTCGCCTGGCTGCGCCGCGAGGCCTTCGGCTTCGTGTTCCAGGGCTATCACCTGATCCCCTCGGCCTCGGCCCAGGAGAACGTCGAAATGCCGGCCATCTACGCCGGCACACCCGCCGCCGAACGCCACGCCCGCGCCAGCACCCTGCTCGAACGCCTGGGCCTGGCCACGCGCACCGGCAACCGCCCGCACCAGTTATCCGGCGGCCAGCAGCAACGGGTGTCCATCGCCCGGGCGCTGATGAACGGCGGCCACATCATCCTCGCCGACGAACCCACCGGCGCCCTCGACAGCCACAGCGGCGCCGAGGTCATGCGCCTGCTGGACGAACTGGCGAGCCAGGGCCACGTGGTCATCCTCATCACCCACGACCGCGAAGTCGCGGCCCGGGCCAAGCGCATCATCGAAATCCGCGACGGTCTGATTATCAGCGACAGCGCCGCCGACCAACCGCCCACTCCCGTCAACCGTGGCGCACTGCAAGCAGTGGACCTGCGCAAACGCCTGAGCGAAGGCAGCGAAGCCAACGGCGCCTGGAAAGGCGAACTGCTCGACGCCGTGCAAGCCGCATGGCGGGTGATGTGGATCAACCGCTTTCGCACCGCCCTGACCCTGCTGGGCATTGTCATTGGCGTCGCCTCGGTGGTGGTCATGCTCGCTGTGGGCGAAGGCAGCAAACGCCAGGTGATGGCGCAGATGGGCGCCTTCGGCTCCAACATCATTTACCTCAGTGGCCTGTCGCCCAACCCGCGCACGCCCGCCGGCATCGTCAGCCTCAACGACGTCGCCGCGCTCAAGGCCCTGCCCCAGGTCAACATGATAATGCCGGTCAACGGCGCCGAAGCCGGCGTGCGCTACGGCAATGTCGACCACACCAGCTACGTGGGCGGCAACGACACCCACTTCCCGGCCATCTTCAACTGGCCGGTGGTGCAAGGCAGCTACTTCACTCAGGCCGACGAAGACCGCGCCGCCGCCGTCGCCGTGATCGGCAAAAAAGTGCGGGACAAACTGCTCAAGGGCATCGCCGACCCCATCGGCCAGTACATCCTGATCGAAAACGTACCCTTCCAAGTGGTCGGCGTGCTCGCGGAAAAAGGCGCCAGCTCCGGCGAGCAGGACGCCGACGACCGCATCGCCGTGCCCTACTCCGCCGCCAGTATCCGCTTGTTCGGCACCCAGAACCCGGAGTACGTGGTGATCGCCGCCGCCGACGCGCGCAAGGTCAAGGAAGCCGAAGCCGCCATCGACCAGGTGATGCTGCGCATGCACAACGGCAAGCGCGACTACGAGTTAACCAACAACGCCGCCATGATCCAGGCCGAAGCGCGCACGCAAAACACCCTGTCGCTGATGCTCGGTTCCATTGCGGCGATTTCCCTGCTGGTGGGCGGCATCGGCGTGATGAACATCATGCTCATGACCGTGCGCGAACGCACCCGCGAGATCGGCATCCGCATGGCCACCGGCGCGCGCCAGCGCGACATCCTGCGCCAGTTTCTCACCGAAGCGGTGATGCTCTCGGTGGTCGGCGGCCTCACCGGCATCGCCCTGGCGCTGCTGATCGGCGGTGCCCTGGTGCTGGCCGAAGTGGCGGTGGCCTTCTCCCTGCCCGCCGTGCTCGGCGCCTTCAGTTGCGCCCTGATAACCGGCGTGGTGTTCGGCTTTATGCCAGCGCGCAAAGCGGCCCGGCTCGACCCGGTCACGGCCCTTACCAGTGAATGAGTTCCCGATGAAAGCGCACCTCACGCTCCTCGCCGCCGCCCTGCTGCTCGGCGCCTGCACCCACCCGGCGCCACGCCCGGGCAGCGGCCTGCCGACCCCGCACGCTTGGCAATCGGCCACGGCCCAGGCCAGCAGCCAGGACAACCGCCAATGGTGGCAAGGGTTCTCCAGCCCCCGGCTCAACCAATTGATCGCACAGGCGCAACAGGGCAGCTACGACGTCGCCGCCGCCAAGGCGCGGGTGCGCCAGGCCCAGGCGCAAGCGGTGATCGCCGGCGCCGCGCTGCTGCCGCAACTGGACGCCGACCTCAAGGCCGGGCGCAGCAAACTGATCCACGGCAACCGTGGCGATGACAGCCGCAGCGCCAGTGCCAACAGTTTCAGCGCCAACCTCAGCGCCAGCTACGAGGTGGATTTCTGGGGCGCTAACGCCGCGGCCCGCGACAGCGCCCTGAGCCGCGTGCAGGCCAGCGAGTTCGACCACGCCACCGTCGAGCTGACCCTGCTTTCCAGCGTCGCCGACCGCTATGCCCAAGTCCTCGCGGCGCGGGAGCAACAGCAGATCGCCGCGCTGAACCTGGCCAATGCGCACAGCGTCCTCAACCTGGTGCAAACCCGCTACAACTCAGGCTCGGCCACCGCCCTGGAACTGGCCCAGCAAAACAGCTTGGTGGCTGCCCAGCAGCGGCAACTGCCGCAGTTGCACCAACAGGCCGAAGACGCCCGCATCACCCTCGCCGCGCTGCTGGGCCAACCCGTGCAAAGCCTGGGCGCAGACAGCGAAACCTTCGCCCACCTGAGCTGGCCGGGCATCGACGCCGGCATGCCCAGCGACCTGCTCACCCGCCGCCCCGACATCGCCCGCGCCGAAGCCTTGCTCGCCGCCGCCCAGGGCGACGTGCGCGTGGCCCGCGCCGCGCTGCTGCCCAAACTGACCCTGGGCGCCAGCCTGGGCTCCTCGGCCGACCACGCCGCCGACACCCTGCGTAACCCGCTCTACAGCCTGACCTCGGGCCTGGTCGCGCCGGTGTTCAACAACGGCCGCCTGCGCGCCGAACGCGACCGCGCCAGTGCCGTGCAGGACGAACTGCTGCAAAGCTATCGCGGCGCGATCATCAACGGCCTGGCCGACGTCGAAAAAGCCCTCAACAGCATCGACGGCCTCGACCAGCAACGCCAATGGCAGGAAGAAGAACTGCGCCAGGCCCAAACCGCGTTTCGCATCGCGCAAAGCCGCTACCAGGCCGGCGCCGAAGACCTGCTGAGCGTCCTCGACGCCCAACGCACCCTCTACAGCGCCCAGGACTTCAACGTGCAACTGCGCCTGCAACGGATGCAGGCCAGCATCGCCCTGTACAAAGCGTTAGGCGGGGGCTGGCGCAAGTACGACACGAACCTGTAGCCACTTGTCGGCGGCTTCGCCCTCGCGTGCGCCTGCGCCCCTCGACACAGCAACCTCAACGCAACGGCGCAAGCCACCGGGCAAACGCCCCGCCCAGCGCCTCCAGGTGCTGCGCGGCGACATCGATCAGCGCCAAGGCGTCATGGTCCTCGTCAAACACACTTGCTCATTGGTGTTGGCCCAACTGTGCAAAGCCTTGCACTGCACCTCAGTGCGCTTGCTCGCCCGCCAACGCCAGTAATGCTGCATCTGCGTGTGCATGCGGCTTTCAGCTGTAGGGGCTTGCTCGTACATATCATTCAAGGTGACCTGCGACAGCAGGCTGCTGAGTCGGCCAGGCCCACGGAAGCCACGGTATCGAACAGGCCAAGAAAACGCAGGTTCACCTTGGCTTCACCAATCACCCCACCGCAGAACCTTTGCACCCAATTGCAAAACACCCGCGCCTCGGCGGCGCCACGGGAGAAGCCGACAGGTGCGTTGGGGTAATGCGCGGGCGCTCGTATTGCACGGCGTTTATCAACCGTTTGTTGATAACGCAAAAAAACGCCGTAGTTCCTTATCTTCGGAGGCGTGACGAAAGTGCACTTGGGTAACGATGGCCGGGCTATCCAGCCCGCTCCCTTCAGGATGAACCGGCAGCACGATGTAAGCGTGAAATAGGGTTTTGGTCATGATCGCCTTGCCGATGCGATGGATCAGGCGCTTGCTGATAACGTTTTCCACTTTCCCCTGGCTTTCACCCGGGAAGGCACGGGTTAATTTGAGCCCCATGCCTGCACCTTTCTGGATGGTGATAGAGGGGTCCAGCGGATCTCCTTTCACGTCCTCGCCAAAATCAGGGCAGGCGCGAAACGTCCATGCCCGCAGCGCTGGCTTGAAGGCGCTTATGCGCACGGGGGCGTCTTCTGCAGTAGCACGCTGCGGTGTCTCACTTAACGGCGCTTGATTGACGCAGCGATGGTGTCGGCCATTTTCTTTAGTTCATCTTTGCCAATAGTCGGTTTGCCGTCGGGTGCATCCTCGGAGTTTTGCATTACGTAGAGCAGCAAGTTGGGAGTGTCTTCCTTGGCGTCAGGGTCGCCTTTGACGTAGGCGATATAGCCGTAGTCCAGTGTCTGCGGTAAACACCCGGCGGCCTTCTTTTCGGCTTTGGAGAAGTATTGGTCGTCCCATGAGCATTCGTATTTTGAGGAACGTGTGGGGCGGGTTATTTCGACAAAAGTGGATTGACCTTTATAGCCACCGATTTGGACTGAGGGGAATTTACGAAAGCCGAGTGCTTGGTATTTCACACCGCCCCAATCGGGACGTTCCCAAAATGCGCGGAGTTCTTGTTCTACAGAGGCATTTTCTTCTTTTTTAAAGTTTTCATTGAATAGTGCGCTTTGATCGCGGAAAAGGATTTTTACGTCAGGATGATCTTTCAGGCGCATGATAGTGCCCATGCTGCGTTTCTGTGGACGGTCGTCCTTGACGAAACCGTAGGGCACGCAAACCCCCTGCTCTGTAGGCAATTCATAAAGAGCCCGCGCGCGAAAGTTTCGCAATACGTACATGTAGTCGGATCTGGCCTTTGCTTCGTCAGGCTCGCTTTCCTCTATGGGTTTTTGGTACGCGTAAATGCGTCCGGACTCATAGATAAATACAGCGCCGATGTTATATTTGCCGCTCTTATAAAAGTAATTAATTGAATCACTGTTGCTGTATTCCAATATATTTATGGAGGGGTCGGTTTTCATGCGTAGTTTCAAATCCTCCATTAGGTTTTCTTTTTGCTCTTTGATTTTTAAAAAACTGCTTTCTGGGAGCTGTGAAGACGTATGAATCCATCCCCCCAAGTAATTTGAGTCCTCATAAAATTCATATCTACCTGCATCGAGTGCGTGGCGTAATTTACTTGGATCTGGGCCGCCTCTAGCGATCCCTACGTCTATCTCGCCGGGAACACTTACTTGAAAATACCCTACGCACTCAGTCTTCCAATCCCCAGGAATCGCTTGCGTCTTTGCTTGAAGCGCAAAGGAAATGTTTCCTAATAAACAGGCCATTAATATTTTTTTGACAAGCTTCATCCGCGGAACTCCGAATTATTTTTTGAAAGTGATGCGATTTGCTTTTCAGTCTGCTGAATATCCAATGATTCGCTGGTTACGGACTCCGCAGGGGTAGTTTGAGTCATCAAGGCATGGTGGAACTTCATATTGTTATTCTCATATTTTGTCCACGTTATCGGGTAGGCGGTGATGAAGCCGGATATCTCGTTCAGTCGTGGGAGGATGTCAACGTCATATTGCGCAGCGTTCCAAAATTCAGGTTCAAAGGGCATCAGATCTTTTTTTGCTTTATTCAACTCAATTGCGGAGCGCCCAACAGTTTTTTGATCCAGGCCTGTGTTAATTACAGGCCAGATGGAGGCTGGGTAATAGCTGCCACCCTTACCAGAATAATTATTTCTCGGAATAAATTTAAAAACCGCCTCATAATGCTCAGCATTACGCTTGGCCACCGCCTGTATCGCCTTCCAACTATCCGGATGCCCAGGTTTTTCAATAGCTTCCTTCAACTCATCAGCCGGGCGTACACCGCTGCTGATGCCAAATAACTTGTTCCACACGCCCTTGCGCAACTCATGAGCAAAGGTCCGTGTCGGTTGAGGGTGGCCATTACCCAGAAAGTCTTTGCGCTCCACCTCCAAGTCCATCACCAATACCGCCAGTTCCGAATCGCGGCCACCCAGCAAACTACGGTCGTTGATATTGGCGCTGCCAATCAGCGCGTAGCGGTCATCGACAATCATCAATTTGCTATGGACATAAATTTGTTCAGTCACATAGCGGTCGTATAACTTTGTCCAATTGCGCAAATTCAGCAGGGTGACGTATTCAAAGCACTCTTCATCGGTTGCGTCGGGTACCTCCTCAAAATCTTTTTTGCCGACGAGTTGTTGAATATCCGCAACCGTCCTTTCCATCACGGCGGCACACTCTGATTGTGTGATTCGGTCCGCCTCATACAGGCGCCCTAGTTTTAAATACGCTTTAATTCCGTTCAGCAGACTTTGTTCACCAAAGGCAATGGTCTGTTGCGTAAAGTGCACTTGGGTAACGATGGCCGGGTTGTCTAGCCCGCCCCCTTCAGGATGAACCGGCAGCACGATATAAGCGTGAAACAGGGTTTTGGTCATGATCGCCTTGCCGATGCGATGGATCAGGCGCTTGCTGATAACGTTTTCCACTTTCCCCTGGCTTTCACCCGGGAAGGCACGGGTTAATTTGGGCCCCATGCCTGCACTTTTCTGGATGGTGATAGAGGGTTCCTGCGGTTTTTCCTTCACTTCCCGCCCAAAGTCACTGACAAAAAACTGCTGTTCGATATAAACGTAGTGCTTGG
>NZ_JCBCUW010000063.1:0-26568 GCF_059862525.1 Pseudomonas sp. MF08875 | reverse complement strand
TTTAATGCCTCTTCCACCGGGACACGACTGCTAAGCTTATCCACAATTGCTGATGCCAAAATCAGCAATCCGCCCTGGGTCAATTTTCAATCGGCAGGGTGGGTCAGTTTTCAATCAGCGCCAACACGGCAGGGGCAAAGGGGTACTTGCCCGCTAACGTTTGCTGGAAAGGCTCATGGACCTGAGCTTTCCAGACTTTGTTGATTTCGTTGTGAGTCGGTGGAATCAGTGCGCCAAATGTTTGAATCATCGGCCATAACAACAGCGGTCGTAACGTCCGGCGCTGGCCATCTTCCATGCTGGACAGCAACTGCTCATCGACTAGCCTAAGCCCAGCTGATAATTCAGAGGTAGCGCTCGCATCCAGAGTCTGCACCATCAACTCTCGGGCACCTGGCCCAGGGTCACCCTGAGTCTGGATGGCATTCAAACGCGTACGAATGCCGGATAGGTTTTCCAGGTAACTTTGCAGCAGTGAAGGCGCGCTGTCGCGGGCCACCATCAGCCGGGCAATTCCGGAAAATTCAAGACCGACGGGCCCGACCGGAATTTCTCCGGCATTACCGGGCGCCAACGCCTGCGCTCCGGCAGGGGCCTTGGAGAACCAACTCAACAATCCACCCTTGGCCGTTTTGAGGCCCTCATTAATCAGCGAGGGGTTGTCCCAAGATGTTTGCCGGTAGATTGCCTCCATCAGCTTGCGCATAGGCGAGTTTTGCGGGTCACCCAACTGGTTCATCGCCGTCCGCGCATCACTGAAGCTGGAAAAGCTGGCCACAGTGATGCCTTGCAGAAATTTTCTCCATTCTGCGATGTATTCCTGGGTATACAACTGCTCCAGCTCTTTTTGGATATGCTCTGGACTACCGGACAACGTCAAGTCATCCGCGCGGGCGCTCTGCAGCACCCAGTCGGTGGTGGTTAGCTCCTTATGGGAAGCGTCGCGAATGGCTTGCTTCACATAGCCCTCCCACGCCTCTCGAGAGAAGGCGCCAGAAATGGCATAACTCCCAGCAAATATCTTGTCACCCTCCCCCAGCAACCCCGCAACGGTCACACTCGGATAGCGTGTTGCAGCCCTGGCTTTAAGCTCTGCATAGACTCTGTCTCGTGCTGGCAGCCCTTGCATCACCCCACTGAGAGTACGACGAGAGTCATCGGTCAACGTGACCTTGGTGTCCAGTACGGGCCAGTCGGCCGCATTGGATTGACGGATATAGAAGCTCATTAATCGTTCGGCACGGCGCGCCATGTCTTCCCGGTCCATACCACCTCGATTGTCTTCCAGCCAAAGCCGCCAGAAACGGGTTAGCTGGTCACTCAAGTGTGCGGGTTCAACACGTTCGGCATTGCCCAGCATCAAATAAGCTTTCAGGGCGTTATAAGCATCCTGGACATTGCTCGGCGATGGAGGCTGGTATACCCCGACAGGGGTTACGCTGACGGGTGCCGTCGATTTTGCTGGCTTCAGCGCAGCAGATTTCGCACTGACCTCGCGCAGGTAGGATTCCAATTGCTGCGCCACCGGCGTCAGCATCACCTGCTGCATCCCCTGGAAATACTCATGACGCAATTTGGCTTCAAGTGCAGCCCCCTGATAGAGGCCCAGCCCTAGCGTCAAGGGATGATCGTCACGGTACTTTTGCAACTGGCTCAGTCGGTCTTGAATCATCTGTAATGCCTCAAGGCGCGACTGCAGGTCAATGCGGTCCTTCTGAACGTCCTGGGCCTTCCGTAAATCAGCTTGGACGTTGCTCACTAACTGTTGATTGCTAGTGTAGGACCACGTCCAACCCGCCAGACTACCGCCGAGCAACAGCGCCGTGCCGAGAAACGCTACAGAGCGTTTTCGAGTTCGCGAACGACTGGAGTACTGGCGCACCAACTGGCGATCGGCGAACACCACCTTGCGGAACAAATCCAGAAGGAAATAGCTGCGGCGGGACAACTGCTTTTCTTCATTTGGCAAATTTGATTGTTGCACCGCGCTCAGACCAAAGCGCCGAGCAATTTCTTCGGACATACCGCAAACGCTGGCAACTTCCTGGACGGCACTGGTGAAGTAAAAGCCTCGAAATACCGGCCTGTACTGATAGGGATTTTCCTCGAACAGTGCCATCAAGAACGTGCTCAGGCTGGCCTTGATGCCTCTGAATTCCAGCGGCAAGGTCAACAGCCCCGGCGCCTGGGCACCCTCGCGGTTAAGCGCCATCTGCGCCAGACTCATCTCTTTGAGCCCGTCACACAACTCATCAAAGTGCTGGTCAAACTGGCTGCCGGCCTCTGGACCTGTTTGGGAATTGAAAGCAAAGGTGGCACCCCAGACTTTTTCTCGTTCCTGAGGCTCCAGCATCTGGAAGAAATCATTAAACCCATTGATCAAGTCGACCTTGGTAAACACTACGTACACCGGAGCAACCACTTCCAGGCGCTCGGTCAGCTCTTGAATACGTAGGCGCAGTTTTTTGGCCAAATCAATCGCAAACTCCGGCGAATTTCCGGTCAACTCGGCAACACTGGCTGCGATGATGATGCCGTTAATCGGCGCACGTGGGCGGTGTTTGCGCAGCAAACTCAGGAAAGACAACCACTCCCCTCGGTCTGCGTCCTGCACCGAATAGCGTCCGGCGGTATCCAACAGGATTCCTTCGGTGGTGAAGTACCAATCGCAATTGCGCGTACCTCCGATACCCTGCAGCGCAGAGCCTTTTTCATCATTGAAAGGAAAGGTCAACCCGGAGTTCAGGACTGCCGTGCTTTTACCCGCGGCGGGGTTGCCTATCACCATCAGCCACGGCAACTCATACAAAGCCTCTGACCCTCTAAGTCGTCCAAGTCGCGAGGATTTGATCGCGTGGAGCGCCTCTTCCAGCCGTTGGCGCAACTCTGGAGCATCACCCTCTGCACCGGCTACCATCTGATGCAGTGCCGCAGCCGACTTCTTAGCCAAGATTCGCCGCCACAACCAAGCGCCCCCTAATGCAACAAGCGCCAACACAAGGAGCGCAAGAAGCACTTTTTTCAACGTGGCAGCATTAAGAAAGAGCAAGCCTGCGACGATCAATAGCCCGACAACAGCGAGCACACGAGAGTTGGAGAAAAAAGCAGAGAGGCGGTTAATCATGGTGAACAAGTCCCGGGGCTAACGTGATGCGCAAATTCATGCGAGGTCCTGAAGAGGTATTGGAACCGGCAGCGGCGAGGGCTGAACCCGGCAGACCGCTCGCCAAAAGGGATCCTGCACCGACACCAGCAAGGTTTCCTGCTGCGTCTCGACACTGTTTGAAGCGGCCAACGCCAATGAAGCCAGTGTTGTCACTGCGCCCATATCCCCACAGCAAATCGGCAAACTCAGGCACTCACCGATAGGGTCCAACTCGGGAAGCGTTGCGTGCAAAGCCGCCAAGAGTTCGGTTTGCCGAGAGGCACGCTGATCCGCATCAGCGATCACTGCGCTGATCGGTGAAAGGTCCGAGCTGTATTCCTCAAGTAATTGTTTGAGGGTTGCGGCTCGCACCTGCCCGGGCAAGTCGGCCGATTGCGCTCGCTGTTCGCTGCGAAACGGATGAACAATTGCAGCTGGTTCTGTGGCCGCCGGAAGCCCAAACGCGAGCAGCAGCGCGCATGCCCCCTCTCCGCAGACCTCCGGCAGCGCCTCAAGCAGCTCTTCATCTTGAATGAACGAATCACTGGCGAGCACGACCTGTAGACGGGACTTCGTGTCCAAACTCTCGGTATGGCGTAACTGTTCGAGAAAACTCAATACCTGCCGAGTGTCGTTCGTAGCGTGAATAATCACGAGACATTCCAGCCCCCACTTGGAGAGCGGCGTAAGGGCTGATACCAACCATTGGTGCGCCGTTGTTTGGATATCGGTCGACCAGCGAGTAGGAACAAGGACATGCACAGGCAAGGGGCTTTGAGGCTCGCTCGCTTCGAGAAGTTCGCGCTCCAAGTGACGCATCAGCAAAGGCTCCAGAGCCTCTGAAGCCAGCAGTAATGCGCGTCGGACATCGATGGGTAGAGGATCGTCTTGCTCTGATTCAATGAAATCCTCAGTGCTCAAGACATCAAACCAGGCAATACGACGTGGGAACCCGCTTGAATCTTTCAGCGTGGGGTGAGGAGCCGGTCGGTCACGCGCTTTCAACGCTTTGATAACCCCGGCGGGCGCATCGCCAAGAGGCAAATACAGGCTCCAATCCCGTATCTGAATTGGCATGACGTGTTCAGCAGCCAGCATCGGCTCCACATCAGCCAAATTCTCCGCAAGCTCCGGCTGTCGGCGGCGCTTCAGCCACTCAACACCCTGGTGCACCCCCCAATATCCCAAACACAGCGCCGCGGGTATTACCAAAAAGTGGGTGACGATGTCTTGCGCCGTCGGCAGACGATAATGGTCACGCCAAGACCACAGGGTAACCCCCCCACTACCGGCAAAGACCAATACCACCCACAGCGCTTTGTAGCCAAGGATTCTCCTAAACATCACATTCCATTCCTGCTCGCCCTTACACTTACGGCCGGTACGTTGTGGATTGGCCTGCAATCAACACGGCTCCACAGGAGGTGATATCACCATGCCGGGCCGACGCTTTGTCATCCACTTCATAGTCACCATCGCCAGTGGTAATCACCGTTGGGCCATGGACAGGACAAACCACCAGATCGCCTACGCGGGCAATGCCCTTGTCGTTGATCGTCGAATCGTCACTGGCCTCCATCACCACTCCGCCGTGGCTTGTCATATCCCCTTTTACAATCAACGGTCGCGTCATCTTCGCTCTCCATGTAGGTCCAAGCACTGCATTTGCTCAGGGTTAAGGCATAGATCTGGCCGACGGCCCACGACCGGCAGTGCGCAGTTCCACATGCCCGAAATCCAACAGTTTCCAGCGGCCACCCCAGGTCAAGCCCAGCTCTTCGGCTACCTGCCCGTACAACTCATATCCGCGCAATGCCCAAGGGTCTTTTTCGGTAATCACCAACTTCCCTTCTCTCAAAAACGCACTGTCCGCAGCCAGACCATACTGGTGGTAACTCTGCCAGGCCTTGGCATTGGTGGTTCCTGGCAAGAGGCCAAGAACGTCTTGACGTTCCGGACTGCGGTAGCCTTCAAGCAACACCATTTCGTACCCATGGCGCTCCAGCATCACTTTGTAAACCACCAGCAAGCGCTGGACGAAGTCGGCGTCCATCTTGTCCCATGACCTGTCTGCCGCGCCGGTGCGTGGCCTAATTCGCTCGACCTCGCGGGAAGTGAACACCTGCGGCGGCAACGCACGGGGCGGAACCAGCCGCTCACCACGCAACAGCTCTGCAATCAAGCTAGGCGTCTCCCCACGATGAACATCACTGCCATACCCTTCGAGCTCCACCGTCCCACGCAAGTAGAAAACCAATGCAGGTGGCAACAGCAACAAGAAAAGCATTAGCCATAGGAGGCGCCGGTAATGAACGAGCGGCAATAGCCAGCGCCTAAAATTAAACCCAAGGCGAACGATACTGCTGTTCGAAACAGAAACTGAACTTCCAACACTAACAAAAAGAAATTTCCTACATCTCTTTAGGAAAAAAACCAGCTCCTTCAAGTGTGTAGATGCACGTTCAGGAAACAACAACCACCACAAGCAAGTAATCGCACTTGCAGCCAAACAAAAAACCACGAGCAATAGCATGAAGTATACAACCCACCTCAGAAAAAAATACAGAGCAAGCGTCAAACTACGACTTCGAACCGCCGCACCATCAAAATGACAGCATTGAAAATTAAATAGAGCTGCGCCTAAATCCCTGGCACTATTTTGCGTCGCCTCACCAAACTTTCCACCCAGCAAAATAAGCGCACGCCACCTCACTGGCAAAACAGCCGCCAAATACCGGAATTACATGCCGTGACATCAAGTAACGCACATTCAAAAGCGCCCAGCTTGTTAGCGGATACTCAAGACAACAACACTCCCGATGTCCGCCCAGTTAACAACGCAGCCCAGCCCAGTATCAGCTCAAGGAAGACGCTATACACGTGGCTGAGCATCGTTGCGCTGACACTCGTAACCAGCATGGCATGGGTGTTCGATTCGTCACCTCAAGAAGTCAGCGAAGCCCCCGCAGAGGCTCACACCGCCAGCAACGCTATGAGCGAGCAAACGCCGCCACCAATGATCGGTGAGTCCGCCCAGATTTTTAACGAACCCCGTACAGAGCAGCACGCGAACCTCATCAGCGCTTCCGTACATCCAACACCCAGTAAAACACCAGTCATTCAGGCCATCAAACCTTACCCTCCTGCGCCTACCGCACGTTCAGCCCACAGCGCATCTTCCCCATCTCGCTCCAGCGATGTAGACGTACTGATCGCTCTGATGCGCTATATCGAAAGCCCGGACAACGACCTACCCCCGCCTGCGCGCAAAGCCCTGCAGGACCGTGTCAAAGCCTGCCCGGCAGCCAACACCGAAGCGGGTATTGACTGTCGTCAGCGTATTTGCGCCGACCTTCCGGGCTCGATGAGCTTGTGTCCCTTACCTTGACTACCCGCAAGCCCAAAGGTCAGCCGCCACTTTCGGCGACCTTTGCCACACCCAACACCTGCTCCAGATGAACGAGTGCGGCGTCATTTTTTAGCACAACCTTAAGCCACTCATGCAGGGGCATCTCCCCCCAATCAGCTGCTTGGTTTGCCATGTACGCGACAGGACTGTGGGGCTCAGCCCGACGGAAGTAATTTGCCACCTCGCGCAGCCGATTTAGCGCTTCCTCACGCGAAGCAATACCCGACGCCGCAGCAGGGACATCGGTTACCGACGGCACTGCGCGATGGGGCAGCAACTGCCCAGAATGCTGCATAGGCAATGAAACTTCCGACTCATCCCCTCCACGCACATCCACACCCGCGTCTTTGGCAAATCGCTGAATACTGCTGAGAGCAGCGTCCAGCGCCTCTCGGACTGAAGCAAATCTTGGCGCCTGATCGCCTAGACGCGCCTGCGCTTGGTGTTCCAGACTGCTTAGCGCAGCGACCGCCTCCTGAATCGCTAGCCACTGATGACGATAGAACTCTACCGGTGTTGCAGCCCTGACACGCTCCGATTGCTCTAGCGTTACATGCTCTAAATCCCCGAGACGAGCACCCCCAGATCGTTGATGCGCCATAGCATAGTCAGAGAGCGTGTAGGGCCGCACACCATCGTCCACCACAGGGATCGACGACACCCAACGTAGACTCTGCTTGAGCACCCATGCCAGACAACCGACCCGCTGCTCAACATCTCCATCCTCGATGGCGGGGAATAGGTCATCCCAGTAATGCTCAACTAAACCTGCAATCAGGTTGTAACCCTGGGCCAACCCTGCAAAACCCTGAGTGTATACCCAGCCCTCCGTCAACCAACCCGCAACGCGCAGATCCTTACTGTCCTCTCGTAACAGTTTCGAACACCGCTTAACCACTTCCGGCCAATTGGCAACTTTAAGATCAGCAACCCACTCACCCTGCTCTAAAGTTGGATCATCAAACTCACGAAGTTTTTGTATGTCATCAAATTCAGATGAATATGTAAGATCTTTCCCGGAGTGATGCAGGCCACTTATTGGGCGCAATAAAATTTCAAGATTAGACACAAAACGCCCTCTACCAACGATGCAATATATTTATGTGAGCGATCAGACTTTACCCAGTCAGAAACTACGCGCGATAATCATTACCGTGTTTTTTCCGCCAGACAAGCCTGCGCTACAAATTTTCGTTCAACGGTAGGGGGCAGCACACTACGTGGATATCAACGCCGATGAGCACAACTGCAGCGATTATTATCAGCCACACTCACCTGTACTCGCCTGTATCAACACCAGATCCACTCACGCTGAGCATTGATCCGACTATTAAGCCCTATACACCGCAAGGAAGGTTTATTTGAATTCGGCTTCAGCCTCAAGACACTGAAGATTCCAACGCACAGGCATTCATGCTCTGGAAAATGAGCTCACTCGCCATGTCGCGGCGTTCACGCACTTGTTTCAGGCTGACTTCGAGAAAGGCACCAAAGGACATGCGCTGCCGGCCTCTTTCCCCAGTAGCACCGAAACAATGATCGTTTATTGGCGACCGTGGTAACCATCAGTGACAGGCCATCAACGCCGCTGACGCTGCAGGTTTTACCCGCAAGTGAGTTTTGAAAGAGGCATGGTGAGCGCCTGCGAGAGAGTCAACACCTGACGCTCATCTGGCGAGCTGAGGAGATTCAGCAGCAATAAGAATTCGAGCCTGTTCGCTAGGCGGTACTTAAAAATACTTGAACGTACCGGATTGCCCTCGAACTCAGCAGCTTTCCGCAGAAACGAAAAAAGACGCCGAAGCGTCTATTTTTCTGACATCCAGAATCCGATGGACTTCTGAAGATCTGTATTTGGAGCGGGAAACGAGACTCGCATCTGGTGTCCGACCTATTGAAATCTAAGGGGTTTCATTTCTTTCTCAAGCAGGAAAGTACTTAATTCTGGACTTGTTTTCGGAGCATCTCAAGGCCAAAAAATTGATCGAACAGCAGCATTCATGATGCCTGAACCCGTAGGCGCTACTGGATGCTCATCCCCCCCCATGCAGCTATCAACGGATAGATGAGCTCAGGATTAATGTTTAACCTTCAAAAGAACAGCAACACCGAGGACAGCGGAAAGAATAGAGCCCATAAGCACTCCAACTTTCACCTCATCGACCAAATGCGGGTTATCCGGGAAGGCGAGCGCCCCGATGAACAGGCTCATTGTGAAACCAATGCCGCACAGCAGCGCTACACCGTACAGCTGAGACCAATTACATTGCTCAGGCAGCTTGGCCAGCCCTGCGCGAATCGCCAGCGCACCCAAACCAAACACACCAATTTGCTTGCCTAGCAATAGCCCAAGCGTTACCCCCAGAGGTACCGGGTCGATCAGGTTATTGGGAGAGATACCGGCAAGAGACACTCCAGCATTGGCAAAACCGAAAATGGGCACAACAGCGAAAGCGACCCACGGATGCAGCTTTCCTTCCAGGTGGATGAGCGGTGATTTGCGCTCGCTGCTCGCCGCCCGCATCGGAATGCACAGTGCGAGAATGACACCGGCCAAGGTCGCGTGGATACCAGACTGAAGCATAAAGAACCACAGCAGACCGCCCGCTATCAGGTAAGGCCAGAGCCGGGTCACACCGAATCGGTTGAGCATCACCAGGAACACAATAACGCCCAGTGAGGCCAGCAACATACTGACCGACAAGCCGCTGGTGTAAAACAGAGCGATGATGAGCACGGCACCTAGGTCATCAAGAATCGCAAGCGCAGACAGAAAGATTTTCAACGAGATGGGCACACGTTTACCTAGCAGCGACAGTACGCCCAAGGCAAACGCAATATCGGTCGCAGCCGGAATAGCCCACCCTCCCAAGGTTTCGGCGTTACCCCAGTTGACCGCAATATAAATCAAAGCAGGTACAAGCATACCGCCTAACGCGGCGAATCCTGGAAGAGCGCGCTGGCCCCAGCTCGATAACTGGCCGACCAACATTTCGCGCTTGATCTCCAACCCCACCAGCATGAAAAAGACCGCCATCAGGCCATCATTGATCCAGTGCTCAATCGAGAGGCCAACGACTTTTACATGCAGTGACGAGAAGTAAATGTCTGCCAACGGAGAGTTAGCAACCAGGAGTGCTATCAAAGCAGCGGCCATGAGTATAAGGCCACCCGCTGATTCCGCGGCCAGGAAACGGGAGAAAAAAGCACGCGTGGCGGGAGATTCACGATGGCCGTGGGTTTTATCCGGACGTGAGGATTTCAAGCTCATAGGCGCAGTCACTCCGCGCGGCGGCCCGACCTGCGCTGAATTAAACCTGCCCTCCCGCGTTTTGCGGTGACACCCGCGGCATATTCTACATGATAGGTTCCTGCAAGACCGCCTATCGGTTGTACGAGTGCGCTACGGCCGGTTAATATCCCGTGGTCTGTATACGATACGCCGAAGGACTTACCTTGCCACGCTCGAACTGGCTGCCTACGCCGCCATAGCGCTCCGCCCCCTCGCACGCCCCTGACCGCCTCCTAGCTGCGGTCGTACTTTGCTGCGCCTGCTTTTTTGGCCGCGGCCATTCCACAACTCAATTGAAGACACAAGCACACACGGCTCAGTGCTAACCGCTGCGCGGGATGTGGTGCCTGCCATGGGTAAATAAATGTTTGAAAAGATCAAAGTTGCTTGGCTGTCAAATATCCGAGCCGATGTCCTCGCGGGCCTCGTTGTTGCACTGGCGCTTATTCCAGAGGCTATTGCCTTTTCTATTATTGCCGGCGTCGACCCCAAGGTTGGCCTTTATGCCTCTTTCTGTATCTGCACTGTGATCTCGTTTGTTGGGGGGCGTGCGGCGATGATCTCGGCGGCCACCGGCGCCATGGCATTGCTCATGGTCAACCTGGTCAAGGATCATGGCCTTCAGTACCTCCTCGCCGCCTCGCTGACGTGCGGCGTACTTCAAATAATCGCGGGCTATCTGCGGCTGGGCGAGCTGATGCGCTTCGTATCGCGATCAGTCGTCACAGGATTCGTTAACGCCTTGGCGATCCTGATTTTCATGGCGCAGCTGCCAGAACTCACCGGGGTAACCTGGCCCGTTTACGCAATGACTGCTGGCGGACTGGCGATTATTTACCTGTTCCCAAGGCTGCCGGGCGTAGGAAAACTGCTCCCCTCGCCGCTCGTATGCATCATCGTGCTGACTGCGATTTCGATCTACATGGGCCTGAATATACATACGGTGGGCGACATGGGCTCGCTGCCTGATAGTCTGCCGATATTCTTGTGGCCAAGCGTGCCACTAAACCTTGAAACACTGATGATCGTACTGCCGTACTCTGCCGCGCTGGCAGTGGTCGGTTTGCTGGAGTCGATGATGACGGCAACCATCGTCGACGACCTGACAGACACGAGCAGCGACAAGAATCGTGAATGCAAAGGCCAGGGCATCGCCAACATCACCAGCAGCCTCATTGGCGGCATGGCAGGCTGCGCGATGATCGGGCAGTCGATGATCAACGTTAAATCTGGCGGACGAACCCGCTTGTCTACGCTGAGTGCAGGCGTTTCACTGCTGATCATGATGATCTTCATGGGCGACTGGCTCGCCCGCATACCGATGGCCGCGTTGGTCGCCGTGATGATCATGGTCTCCATCAGCACCTTCAGTTGGGACTCCATCCGCAATCTCAAAGACTATCCGCTCTCAACGAACATCGTGATGCTGGTCACGGTGGTCGTGGTCGTCGCGACCCATAACCTGGCCTACGGCGTTGTCGCAGGCACCTTGCTGGCCGCCATGTTCTTCGCCAACAAGATCGGACATTACCTGGAGGTCACTTCTCAGCATGACCCCGCACATGCCCATCGCACTTACTACGTCACAGGCCAGGTGTTTTTTGGCTCAGCAGACAGGTTCACTCATTCGTTCGATCTTAAGGAACGACTGGAGACCCTGACCATCGATCTTCGAGAGGCCCACTTTTGGGATATTACTTCAGTCGCTGCGCTCGACAAGGTAGTGCTGAAGCTGCGCCGAGAAGGGGTTCACGTAGATGTTATCGGGATGAACCAAGCTACGTCCACGATCGTGGATCGCTTTGGCGTTCACGACAAACCCGATGGCATAAATAAGTTGATGGGGCATTAATCTGGCCCGCCCAAACCTGTTCATTGCACTCAATCGAATAGATTGCAGCCCAAAAAGACGTCATGTGACGGTGGCATATTCGATCGAAGGGCTATTCAACCGGCAGGTTTTGCCGGGTTTGTTCTCAAAGCTTGTTAGGATAAAGGCGCTTACATCTCGTTTTACCATAGGAACAGCGGGGATAATGACAACTGCGCGTTAAAACGCGCCAACAACAAGGAGATTCTCATGGTTGAAAAGCCTACGGATGATCGGCCTAACACCCCTCACGTCCCCAGTGAGGACGGTATTCCTGCTCCTAGTGGAGCTGCCAACCTGATCGACACTGACTACGTCATCGGTCAAGACAATATCAAAGGAGAGTTTTCGTTCTCGCTCGATATCCACGGCAAAGTATTTATCATTTCAGCCGCCACAATTTTACTGTTCGTGATTTTGACATTGGCACTGCAGAATGAAGTAGAACCCCTCTTCAGCGCCATCCGGAACTGGTTGACTAGTCACCTCGCCTGGCTCTTCATGAGCATTGCGAACGTTTTTGTGGTGCTGTGCATTGCGTTGATTTTCTCCCCGTTGGGAAAGGTGCGTTTGGGCGGCAGAGATGCCAAACCAGACCACTCCTACGTCGGATGGTTTTCAATGCTGTTTGCCGCGGGCATGGGCATTGGCTTGATGTTTTATGGCGTCGCCGAACCCATGTCGCATTACGCGGCGTCCATGGGAGGCGTGACAGTCGATGCGAACGGCGTGCGTACGGACTGGGCGCCGTTGGGCGGTGCAGCAGGCGATATGAAAGCATCCGCCGACTTGGCAATGGCCGCTACGATCTTTCACTGGGGACTTCATCCCTGGGCGATCTATGCGATTGTGGCGTTGTCCCTGGCGTTGTTTTCTTACAACAAGGGCTTACCGCTTTCGATACGCTCGATTTTCTATCCACTGTTGGGTGAGCGCGTTTGGGGCTGGCCGGGGCATATCATCGATATCCTGGCGGTATTCGCCACGCTATTCGGGTTGGCAACCTCTCTGGGCATTGGTGCAGAACAGGCTGCCGCGGGGATTGAATATCTCTTCGGGATACAATCGACGAATCTCAGTAAAGTCGTGCTGATCGTTGGCATTACCTTGATCGCGCTGTGGTCAGTCCTTTCCGGTTTGGACAAGGGCGTCAAAATGCTTTCCCAGATCAATATGGGACTCGCATTGCTCTTACTGGTGTTTATCATCGTAGTGGGACCGACCTTGGCCATCTTCACAGGGTTCTTCAAGAACCTGGTGACGTATGTTGAATACCTGCCGGCACTGTCAAATCCATTCGGCCGCACTGACACCCAATTCACCCAAGGCTGGACGGCCTTCTACTGGGCGTGGTGGATCAGTTGGTCGCCGTTTGTAGGCATGTTTATCGCGCGCGTCAGTCGTGGTCGAACTGTCAGAGAGTTTCTGATCTCGGTCTTGCTCGTTCCCTCAGTGGTGTCTGTGCTGTGGATGACAACGTTCGGCGGAACGGCCATTGACCAAACGACCTTACAGGGCCTGGTGGGCGTCAAGGACGCTGTGCTGGAGCTGAAGTTGTTCGCCATGCTGGGAGAGCTCCCGCTTAAAGAGATCACCTCCTTCCTGGGCATCGTTCTGGTCATTGTGTTTTTTATTACCTCCTCGGACTCAGGCTCCTTGGTAATCGACACGATCACCGCCGGCGGCAAGGTGGATGCGCCTGTGCCTCAACGAGTGTTCTGGGCAGTCATCGAGGGCGTGATTGCGATTGCCCTTCTGTTGGGTGGGGGGCTGGTGGCACTGCAGGCAATGGCAGTATCCACAGGTTTACCTTTCGCAATCGTTCTGATGCTCGGGTGTGTATCGCTGGTGAAAGGACTGATGTCGGAGCCTCGTTAGCGAATCGGGCTTTCGCTGTCAGCGCACAGCAAACAACCCCTGACGCCATCGCCTGGAGCGATGGCGTCAGCCTGAGCGGCCGACATTTACGACGAAAAAACCCTCTCCGTAAGAATTTGGTACATGCCTGCATGACCGTTCACGTTCCGGTTTCCAGCAGAGTTCCATATTAGAAACTCAAACGTAGAAAAGCACTGTCGCACTGGATATCAGCAAATGCATCACCGGATGCGCGCAGGCGACTTAGCAGAGCAGTTAAAAGCGAGAGGCCTGATTAAGTTTATTAACGTCAGGTCGATAGTCTAGATACCTAGATCATTCCTTCGCAGTCAGGAAGCTCGGTCAACCAAGCTGCCACTGCGGTAACTGAGATGAGTGCGGCGGTTGATGAGGTGGCCCGTAATGCGGAGTCGGCCTCGGAAGAGTCGCGTCGCACCCAGGGCTTTACTGAGACCGGTTTAGAGCGAGTCTCTCAAACGTTGAAGTCGATTCAAAAACTCAGCGGCAATGTTGAAGCCACGAGTGACAAGATTCAGGTTTTGTCACAGCGGGCTCAAAGCATCAACAAAGTCGTCGAAGTGATTCGTGCAATCGCAGAGCAAACTAACCTTCTGGCGTTGAACGCAGCGATTGAAGCTGCCAGGGCTGGTGAGCAAGGCCGCGGCTTTGCAGTCGTTGCTGACGAGGTCAGGGCGTTGGCGCACAGAACGCAGTCTTCCACTCAAGAGATCGAACAGATGATCTCCGCAATGCAGAGCGATTCAGCTGAAGCAGTCGAAGCCATGAGTAAAAGCAAAGAGCTAGCAACCCAATCCCTCGATGTGGCACAGGAGGCCAGCAGTTCACTGGATCAGATCGCCAAGGCCATTACGCAGATTAATGAGCGAAATATGTTGATCGCAACTGCGTCTGAAGAACAGGCCCATGTTGCCCGAGAAGTTGATCGTAATCTCGTCAGCATTCGAGAGCTTGCCGTGCAAAGTTCTGCAGGCGCCAGTCAAACAGCCAGCGCATGCGGGGAAATGTCAAAGCTGGCGGTTGATCTTAATAAGATGGTGAATCGCTTCGTTGTTTGAAAAAAATGACGCAGTACACGCGATGTGTACCTGGCGCGATGAGGGCTCTCAAACGGATCATGAGACACGCTGAGTGCTTGACCGGAAGTCTTTTGAAAGCTCAATGGCCGAGGTAATGGCAGCCCGCGCTTGCGGGCTATTCCTCCCGCACATTGATCCGGTTACGGCCGATGCCTGAGCCAGGATGTCACAAGCATTCACCATACTGACCGCTAGTGAGTCAATGCCTACAGGAATATCGGTCGGACAGGCGCTAACGTTTCACTATCAAGCGGTGACTCAGTTCCATAACTCGCCAACAGGCGTTGACGCTGAGTAATAAGTCGCTACCTGCGCCTGCAACAGTTCTGCGGTTGCCAGGGCATCGGTTAATGCATGGTGAGCGTGATAAGCCGGAAGACCAAGGCGCGCCCGGCTATCCGCCAGCCTTATGGACGGTTGTGAGCGCTCCATAAGTCGGGCGAACCATCCACGTTTTTGCCGATGTAGTCGGGCTTCCAGTTGCATCGTATCAATGACCGGGAATTCAAACCCCTCCCCTAAATGCCTACGCACTGCCTGATCCAAAAAGGCTCGCTCAATATTCCGATAATGGACGACCATCACCTTGCCTGCCATGGCCTCCAGCAATGGGGCCAGCACCTGCTCAAAGGTGGGAGCATCTGAAATTTCAGCATGGGTTATGTGATGAAACGTCACCGACTTTTCATTCAACTCGGACGCTGGTTTTATCACCCAGTAAAGCGAATTCCCACAATAAATGCGCTGCAGCGTGAACGGCATTACCCCGATGCTCACAATACTGTCAGCCTGTGCATCAAGGCCGGTGGTTTCCACGTCCATGGCCAGCAGTTGCAAGCTGTCAATGGAGGTCTGTGCCGAGACCGCGCCGGCTTGATAGAACTGTCGCAAGCGGCTGTTAACGGCATTGTCTGCCAGGGTCTCGAACCTGGAAGACCACTCCAGCACTTTATGATTGGGCTGCGCTTTCACGTGTTTCATGACGACAGGCGACCCTTTGACGGATAACGGAAGCGCAAGAAATTCTGGCCATTACTCAAGACCTGAAACGCCTCTTTGAGATTATGTCGTTCACTGTTGGAAAAGCGTTCCGGCTCGACATAATTATTGAGCGCCGCTCCCTGCTCCAGTGCGTCAACCTGATGTCGAATTCGCACCATCGACAGGAACTCCAGCGCGTATCGGAGTTGCTTTAATGCTTCAGGCGGAATGACGTTGCTGTTCGCGATGGCGTCCATACGATCAAATGAATTCTGCGCGGTACTGCCACACGCGAGCGCGTGGATGCGGATCAGGTCTGTCAGCGGTGCGGTACCTCGCCCCTTCAGGTTGATGATCCGTTTGTGCTGTCCGTCTGTCTCAACCACAAAGGTCCGGAAAAAGCCCAATGGCGGCGTCCGGTTAAGGGCAATTCGAGCCATGGCACTTAGAAAAACAGGATGTGCGCTGGATTTTCGAGCACACAGAACTTTCAGTTCCTGAACAAGCTCGAGCTCGCCAAACACACCATCCAGATCGAAAAAAATACAACTATTGAGCAACGTCTTGGGGTTTGGCTTTTCGATCCACTGATCAAAATAACTTCGCCATACCTTCAACGGCTGACGCCACTGATCGTTCGTCGCCATGATTCCGCCTTTGCAATAGCTGTAACCGCATGCGGCCAGGCCATCACTCACAAACGTCGCCAACGCTCGGAAGTAAGCATCGTGCTGGATTGGATCGAAGCGGTCGTCGAGCACCAGAGCATTATCCTGGTCCGTCACCAACAACTGCTCATCACGCGCCATGGAACCCAACACCATAAAGCAGTAAGGCACCGGAGGCGGCCCCAGTTTTTTCTCTGCGAGCTCCAGCAAACGCTGGGTAAAGGCCCGGCCAATACCGGAAATCGCGCTACCAATCATGTGCGCCGTCGCGCCGTCACGCACCATGCGAATGTAGGTTCCGCGCAGGTCACGCAAAAGCGATTTAAGGCCGTCGACCGAAGTCTGGTTAGAAATTCTGTTTACCAGATACAAACTGCTGTGTGACTCGTAGCGGATGATATCCGACAGGTTGATCAGCCCAATCGGATGGCCATGATGGACCACCGGCAGATGGTGAATATTACGGCGCAACATCACCAGCATCGCTTCAAACACTGAGTCGTCTGCGCCTATCGTTACCGGCTCGGCCGTCATGATGTCTCGGGCAGCCGTTTCGTCAGCGTTTCGGCCGGCCGCGACAACACGTGTGCGAAGGTCCCGATCCGTCACGATCCCTTGGATTTCAGCCGCCTGCAAGCCCGCTGATGACATCACTAGAACGCAAGAAACGCTTTGTTCTGTCATGATTTTTGCCGCGTCGCCGACGCAGGTATCCGACGTGACCCACACCAAGGGCCGAGAGATAAGGCCTCGGCATTTGAGCTGAATAAGCTCACTGGCACGCCCCTGCGCCTCAACGGCAGTCTTGAGCCTGGAGTGCCCCTCAGCTTCAACGAAGTCGGCGAAAGCATCATGCTGCGCGCAAAGGTCAGCGAACACGTCGGCGGGTATGTAATAGATCAGGCTATCTTCCAAGGCCCGGGCGGGAAAACGCACCTTGTTACTGCGCAACAAACCGGCCTGACCGAAGAGGTCGCCTTCGACAAGTCGGTTGTAGAGCTCGCCATTGCGCCGGTAAATCTCCACCGCACCGCTACGCACATAGTGCAAGTCATGAATGATCGCGCCCGCTTCAAGGATGTCGCTGCCGGCCTTGAAATAACTCACTTCTACCCGCCGAGCGATGGCGTCTACCGATTCCTTTGGCAGCGTATCAAATGGAGCAAAACGATAGAGGTGGTCGCTGATCTCCTGTAACTCGATTTGCATGAAACCTCGAAATGCTGAAAAGAATTAAAGTTACGAGCGCCCTACATCGCAAAGGGCAGTGGCCTTTCTGTGTCGCCCACCACATCACATCCCGATACGAGGATCAAGCGCCACGTCTGATCTACGCTATGAGTGGCAACAACTGCTGCGTAACGGCGGGCCGTCATATTTATAATCCCGGCAGGCGCGGCATTCACTGAATGCACAGCGCTGATGGCGGTTATTTCTGAACGGTCAGAAGCATTTGCGATCTGCATTGCCGAGGGTGCTTTCCTCATCCTGTTTTATTGGAGCGGGTCAATGCTGGACATTATTGCAATCTTCCTTTGCATCACGGCAGTACTTGCCTATCTCAATCGGCGCTACGTCGGCCTGCCATCCGCCATCGGTGTGATGGGCATTGCCTTGGGCCTGTCACTATTGAATATGGCATTCGATGCGCTGGGCTTTCATGCCTTGCATACCCTTGAGCAGTCGCTGGTGGAGTCCATCGACTTTTCCGAACTGCTGATGCAAGGCATGTTGTCATTGCTGCTCTTTGCTGGGGCGTTGCATGTGGACCTATCGGAGCTGCGGGCCTACAAATGGCAGGTTGCATCCTTGGCGGTAGTAGGGACAACGCTCTCAACATTGTTCATCGGCTTCGGGCTCTGGGCGTTGTTGTCCCTCACAGAACTGCAGCTACCGTTGTCTTATTGCCTGGTGTTTGGCGCGCTGATCTCCCCCACCGACCCCATCGCCGTGATGGGTATTCTGAAATCTGCCGGCGCGCCCCATAGCGTGGAACTGGTCATTTCCGGTGAGTCACTGTTCAACGACGGCGTGAGTGTCGTGCTGTTTTCGCTGATCGTCGCAATGATCGCCAGCGGGCAGACACCGTCGGTTATCGGTGCATCGCATCTGTTACTCAAGGAAGCCGGAGGCGGTGCTCTGTTAGGCGCCTGCGTGGGCTATATCACTTACAGAATGCTCAAGAGTATCGATAGCTATCAGGAGGAAGTGCTCATCACCTTGGCCGCTGTTCTCGGCGCCTATGCACTCGCCACTCAGTTCCATGTTTCCGGCCCATTGGCGATGGTGGTGATGGGACTGATTGTGGGTAACCAAGGGCGCTCCCATGCCATGTCCGAGCAGACTGAAAAAAACCTGGACATGTTCTGGGAACTGATCGATGAAATACTCAACGCAGTGCTGTTTGTATTGATCGGGTTGGAAGTCGTTTTGATCCAGTTCTCTAACCCATTGCTCACCACTGGCCTGCTGGTCATATTGCTGACGTTGTTATCACGATTGTTGACTGTAGGGGTTCCCATTGCGGTATTGGGTAAACGCTTCCGCCTACCGGAAGGTGCCTGGAGTGTGATGACCTGGGGCGGCCTGCGGGGCGGGATATCGGTGGCATTGGCGTTGTCGCTGCCCCCAGGCGCGGCTCGCGATATCGTGGTTTCCCTGACGTATCTAGTGGTCGTTTTTTCTATCCTGATCCAAGGCATGTCGATCGGTAAATTGGTCAAGAGAGTCATTCCGTGTGCTGCAAACAAAGACGCTGGATGAACCCTTGACCAGACGACAGACTCCATTAAGGATAATTAACTCACCGCCTTCGTTTCCCTGAATCCGTGCGATGGGTCCCATCGCGTTATTTGCAGGAGGTATAAAAATGCTCGCACGCTGGCGCTGGGTTTTGCACCAATTGACCAAACGGCTGTGGTTCAGGGCGAGTCTGTTTTCCTTGCTGGGTATTGCCACCGCGTTACTCGCCGTTGTCTTCAAGGACTACATTCCCGAATCGTTGCCCGCCCGCATCGGTGCCGACGCCGTCGATAAGATTTTAGGCATCATTGCCTCAAGCATGCTCGCGGTGACGACCTTTTCGTTAAGCACCATGGTCACCGCCTACGGTGCAGCGAGCAGCGGCGTGACACCCCGCGCCACTACACTGGTGATGGAAGACACCACGACACAAAATGCCCTGGCCACCTTTATTGGCTCATTCCTGTTCAGCCTGGTGGGGATCATTGCGCTGAGTACCGGCGCCTACGGTACACAAGGGAGGGTTTTGCTATTCGCGGTAACCATTGTCGTGGTCATTCTGATTGTCTACACGCTGCTGCGCTGGATCGATCATTTGTCCAAGCTTGGGCGGGTGGGAGAAACTATTGACCGTGTCGAGCAAGCAGCCATTGATGCCATTAACAATCGAGTCCAATGGCCGCATTTGGGGGCAGCCGCCTACCCTTGCGAGTCAGTGATCCCCAGTTCTGCGCTGATCATCACAAGCCTCCACACGGGGTACGTCCAGCACATTGACGTTCAGGCGTTAGGCGTGATCGCCAACACAGACGAGATACAGATATTTATGGACGTCTTGCCGGGAAGCTTTGTGCATATCGGCATGCCGCTCGCAAGAACCGTTAGCTTAAGCAAGGCACGCGGGGAGGAACTGGCGTCGAGCAACGAAAAAATCATTGCTACCCTGGCTATCGGCGTGCGTCGAACGTTCGAACACGATCCCCGGTTCGGCTTGTCAGTGTTGTCGGAGATCGCCTCCCGCGCCTTGTCGCCGGCCGTCAATGACCCCGGCACCGCCATTGACGTCATTGGGCGCGGCGTCAGAAGCCTGACATGTTGGGGTACACCTAAAGAACCCGCTGCGAAAATCGACGCTGACTGCCAGCACGTTTACCTGCGCGGTTTAACCGTGGATGACCTGTTCGATGACTTCTTCGCACCGATTGCCAGAGATGGCGCGGGTCTAGTGGAAGTCGACCTGCGCATGATGAAGGCCCTTGTAAGCCTGGCACAGATAAACCCGGCGATGTTCAGGGGTGCCTGTACCCGGCACGCAGAACTGCTGCTCAAGCACGCGAACACTGCACTTGTACTCGAAGAGGACCGGCACAAGCTCAGAGCAGCGGCGCGACCGCTGCTACACTGACCCAATCTACGTGTTGGCTTTTTGCGCGGCGGCGCCACTGCCGTCCGATTGCAGAAAGCCACGCGCCAACTGCTGATAGAGCTCGGGGCCCATCCTGGCACTGACTGCTTTGGCAATCAGTGCAACAGCCATCAGACTAATAACCATGCCATGGCTGTCGATCATCTCCATCACGATGATTGCAGAGGTGATTGGCGATTGCGTGACTGCTGCCAGAAACCCCACCATGCACAGTGCAATGATGGGCTGTGCCGCCAAGGCGAAGTATTCAGCGACATTGGCACCGACAGCGGCGCCTACCGCCAAAGAGGGGGCAAAAATACCGCCCGGTATGCCGGAAAAATAAGTCACAACGGTCGCAAGAAAACGCGTAATCGGCGCGTGCCACGGCAAACCAACATCGGACACGATGATCTGGGAGGTGATCCCGTAACCGCTGCCAAAGGACATCCCACCGCTGAGCCAACCGAGAATCGCCACGATCATGCCGCAGCCACCTGCGAACCAGACTGGATGCAGGCGGCGCCATTCCCAGACGACAAAACTGCGATACCGCTGTGGCCATAGGAGCATCCGACTGAACAATCCCCCCATAACACCACAGCCAATACCAATCGCCAGTATCGGAAGAACGATATCGAAATTGGCCTCTTGTACGTCGAAGTGCCCGAAATAGTTGTAGTTGCCCTGCAAGGCTATCGCGACCATACCCGACAAAATGATCGTGCTGAGCAACACCCCGCTGGTGCGGGTTTCCAACTTGCGCCCCAGCTCCTCCACCGCAAAGGCCACACCGGCCAAGGGCGTGTTAAAGGCAGCAGCAATACCCGCCGCACCACCGGCCAGGATGAGGTCTTCTGGGCGAATGATGCGTGCGTTGGGCAGGTAACGGTGAAAGAAATGCATGATCGAGGCGGCGACTTGCACCGAAGGGCCTTCACGCCCCGCTGAAAAACCACCGGTCAGGGCCAGAGTACCGAGCCCTATCTTGGCGAAGGCCAGACGCAACGATACCAACTTATTCACGGGCTTGCCTTGGTGGGCCAACCGCGTAGCCGCGATCACCTGGGGAATACCGCTACCTTGAGCCCCTGTAAAAAAACGCGAGGTCATCCACACCACAAACATGCCGATCAGCGGCGTGTAGATAAACGGCAGCCACGGCCGGGCGACGGCCTGTTGAGCGAACTGCATCAGCGCCAGGTCAGCCAACCGGGCGAACATCACTACCAGCAAACCTGCGAGGGTAGCAGCGACCCAGAGTGTCACCCGAGTACGCCATCGGATCGAGGCAAAGCGACGACGTATCAGCAATATCGGTTTGATCACCCGAGCGGATTCCCGTTGTTGAGGTTCAATAAAATGCAAAAACAAGATTAACGGGTTAAACGGTCACGTCCAACCGGGAGTGACCAGATAACTATAGCTATTCACTCCCGGCTCAGGAGCCCCACCACGTCGATTTTGTTTTGTGAGTAAGCCAATTTGTGTGGGCGTATACCAAGGCGAATGTCAGCAAGAAGAAAGCCAGATAGGGTGTCACTATTTACCCTCATGTCAGTCAGCTCGTTCGGCTGTTATTACGAATATATCTGTGCAGGCGAGATGACCGGGTTAAGGTGGGTTAAGAAATAGTTAGTATTCGCGCGCAACTTGGAGCAATAAGGTTCGCTTGCACTGGATGTCGGCATTGAGTCGGGAGCGCTGAAAAACACGCACGAATGGAGGAAATTATGAGTAATGCGTTGGTCATTGAAGATGATCAGGTGACGGCCGAAATCATTGTCGCTGAACTCCAACGCCACGGTTTCAGCTCAAAGTGGGCTGCCACTGGACGCGACGGACTGGCCTTGGCGATTGCAGGCGGCTACGACGCGATTACGCTGGATCGCATGTTGCCGGACTTTGACGGGCTGACGATTGTCAGCACCTTGCGCAGTCTCGGGATTCAGACACCGGTCCTAATGATCAGCGCTCTTTCGGACGTGGATGAGCGCGTTCTGGGACTTCGTGCGGGCGGCGATGACTACCTGACCAAGCCCTTTTCGGCCGTCGAGATGATCGCGCGCCTTGACGCATTGCTCAGACGCACCGCCGCAGACCCCAGCAACCCACACCTCAGTTGCGGCAACCTGCGACTGGACTTGGTGGAGCACAAGCTGACGCGCAATGACGAAGACATCCAGTTGCTGCCCACCGAGTTCAAACTGCTCAACTTCCTGATGCGCAGTGCCGGCCAACTGGTCACTCGTACCATGCTGTTTGAAGGCGTCTGGGGCTATCACTTCGATCCCGGGACAAACATCATTGATGTGCACATCGGACGACTGCGTAAAAAGCTGGAAAGCGACAAAGATTCACCTGTGATCCATACAATACGCGGTGCCGGCTATGTCCTCGCTACCAAAAAATGAGGAATGGCGCTCGTCCGGTAGTCGATTGATCGGGTTTTACGCGGTGTTCTTCGTGGCGTGGGGAGCACTCTTTACCGGTGTACTGTACTGGGAAATCTCCCACTATCTGGGCACGGTTGCCGAGCGTACGTTGTTGCAACGCGCCCACTATTATCAAAAGGTCGACGACTCGAACCTGCTTGCTGAGTTGGCGGCGAGTGAGGCTTACTCGACCCCCGGGATCGACGCCTACGGTTTATTTGGACCCGATGGCACCCATGTCGCCGGCGACCTGCTGAAACTGCGCTCCAACCTACCCGACGACGGCCAGGTTCACTACCTTGAGCGCGGCCTGAGCATTGCGTTACCCAGCACCGAAACCCGAAGCAGCTATGCCTTGCTGGCACGGCGCCCTGACGGACATATCCTGATTTTGGCACGTGACGGCGGGTCGATTTCCGCCGTGGGTGGCATTATTGAGCAGGCCCTGATGTGGGGGTTGTCATTAACACTTATCCCCGGTTTGATTGGCTGGCGCTTACTGCGACGTCGCCCATTGCGTCGTGTCAAACGCCTGCAGCTGTGTACCAAAAGTATCGTTTCGGGCAACTTGGCTGAGCGTTTGCCGTTGTCAGCACGCCGCGATGAACTGGATATGCTGGCCAACGCCGTCAATACGATGCTTGATCACATAGAGCAGTTGATGCATGAGGTGAAAAGCGTCTGCGACGGTATTGCCCATGATTTGCGCACACCCTTGACACGCTTACGCGCACGGCTCTATCAGCTCCAGCAGTTACCGCTGGCCCTAGAACATAAGCAGACCTTGAATCAGGCGTTTGAGGAGAGCGAGTCGATCATGGTGCGCTTTCAAGGACTGCTGCGGGTCGCTGAGCTTGAGGATATTCGTCGCCGCTCTGCCTTTGCGCCCTTCCCGATCATGACGTTGTTGAAACAGGCGCATGAGTTTTACGAACCGATGGCACTGGACCGCGCCCAAACGCTTTCGCTGGACATTCCCAGCGATTGTCCCCAGGTGTATGGCGACTCTTCGTTACTGTTCGAAGCGCTGGTCAATCTGCTCGATAACGCCATTAAATTTACCCCGGAGGGCGGCCATATCGAATTGCGGGGGAGCATCAAGGACTCAACTGTCATTATTGAAGTAGTGGACGATGGTACCGGCATCCCTGAAGCGGACCGTACGCATGTCATTCGCCGGCTCTATCGCGGCGAGGGAAGCCAGATAAACCCAGGCCACGGCCTAGGCCTGTCGTTAGTCGCCGCCATAGTGAAATTGCACGGATACACACTGGATATCCACCCCGGTGCCTCGGGCAGGGGAACACGCGTATTGATTCACTGCCCGATGTTCAGCGGTCAAGCCACGGATCGATCTGTACCTGAACATTAAATTTTACTTAATACTGGTTAATTTGAGCGCCTCGGCGCCCAGGCCTAGTTTGGCAGCACATATTGCTGACCCAAGGCCTTTTGCTTGTGAGATATCTGTTGTTCCTGCGTGTCTTAACCGTGCTCTGTGTAACACCACCGCTTCTTTGGGCGAATGCCGCTCTGGCTGCCAACGCGACCATGGGGACAATGATCCCCGCTGCGCCGAAGCTGGGAGCCGAAGCCTGGATACTCATAGACGCGAAAACGAACAGGGTCATTACCAGCCACAACAGTGATGCACGCCTACCACCGGCCAGCCTGACCAAGTTAATGACTGCGTATATCACGACGCATGAGCTTAAGTCTGGCCTGATAAGCGCAAATGATGAGGTCGTCGTGAGCGAAAATGCCTGGCGTACAGGCGGCTCACGGATGTTTCTCAAGCCCGGCAGCTCTGCTTCGGTTCACGATTTGCTAAGCGGCGTGATCATCGACTCAGGCAATGACGCGAGCGTTGCGCTGGCCGAACATATCGCTGGAAGCGAAGCCGGGTTTGTCGGGATGATGAACTCAACCGCTTCAACACTGGGAATGCTCAACACCCACTTTATGAACTCCACCGGCCTACCGGACCCGGAGCACTATTCTTCCGCACGTGACATGGCGACCCTGGCTCGAAAAGTCATCAACGAAGGGACCACCTACTACCCTCTTTACGCCAAGAAAACCTTCACCTGGAACGGCATTCAGCAATCCAACCGCAACGCGCTTTTATGGCGTAACTCCACCTATGACGGCTTGAAGACCGGGCACACAGAGGCGGCGGGCTACTGCTTGATCGCCTCCTCACAGCGGGATGGGCAACGTTTGATCAGCGCAGTTCTGGGCGCCAGTAGCGCCCATAAGCGTACGGCAGAAACAGAGAAACTGATGGGTTACGGCTTTCGCTTCTACGCCACCCAAACCTATAAGAAAGGTGGCGAAGTACTCTCGCAGGTGGCGCTCTGGAAAGGCATACAACCCTATGTGAATGTGGGTTTGCTTGAAGACATGACCCTCACGCTGCCCAAGAATAAAAATCGTGACGTCGAGATGCACCTGGCGTTTGATGGCCCCATCGAAGCCCCTATCACGGCAGGCACGGTCGTCGGAAGACTCGACCTGTTCGACGCCGAGCATAAGCTGGGGAGTCGGCCATTGGTGGTTCTTGTGGACGCGGAGCAAGGTCATTGGTGGCGACGTTGGTGGGATACCGTGCATTTGTTTTTTACCCGGACGATCCGCGGTTGGTTCGATGGGGGTCAGATAACGTGAATAGTGAGGAGAAGGTCATGAACTCCGATGATCTACGCAAAGAGCTCGCGCTTTCAAAATTCTTCGAAGGCGATTCATCCCTCAATGACGCTGTACAGGGACTGTAGTGGTCTAATGAAACCGGACACCCATTTAGGCGAGAATGCTCGCCAGATAGAGGTGTCTGATGAACAAACAACGCCGCTCCTTTACTCCTGAGTTCAAGCGCGAGGCTGCCTACCTTGTGCTCAAACAAAACTACAGCTACATCGAAGCCAGCCGTTCACTCGGCATTGGTGAGTCGGCATTGCGCCGCTGGGTTGACCAGATTCAGAAAGAACATAAAGGCGTCACCCCGCAGAGCAAGGCACTGACTCCGGAACAGCAAAAAATTCAGGAGCTGGAAGCCCGGATTGCTCGGCTTGAGCGAGAGAAATCAATACTAAAAAAGGCTACCGCGCTCTTGATGTCGGAAGATCACGAGCGTTCGCGCTGATTGACCAGTTGAGCGCCCATGAGCCGGTTGATTGGCTGTGCAAGGTGTTTGACGTCACTCGCTCGTGTTACTACGCCCAGCGCCTTCGGCGCCGCACGCCCGATGTTGAACGACTTCGATTGCGTAGTCGCGTCAGTGAGTTGTTCTCGCAAAGTCGCAGCTCTGCGGGCAGTCGCAGCATCCTGTCGCTGATGCGTGAAGACGGTGAGCAACTCGGTCGATTCAAAGTGCGTAGCTTGATGCGCGAGCTTGATTTAGTCAGCAAACAACCCGGCTCCCATGCCTACAAACGAGCAACAGTAGAAAGACTGGATATCCCGAACACATTGAACCGCGAGTTCGACGTGCCAGCGCCCAATCAAGTCTGGTGCGGCGATATCACCTACAGTGTGCCCGGAGTTCAGGGTGAGCATGGATGCTCAAATGAACCACGAGTCTATCTGGAATGTTGAACTGGGAACTCATGATGAGGAACCAAACACCCCATCGACTGTGACGGTGGTG
>NZ_JCBCUW010000062.1:0-27796 GCF_059862525.1 Pseudomonas sp. MF08875 | reverse complement strand
ACCGTCGAAGCCGTCAATCGGACAGTAGCGAGGATCAATCTACGCCCGCGCAAGCGCTTGGGCTGGAAGACGCCGTACGAAGTGCATACAGGGGTGAGCGTTGCACTTATGTGTTGAATTCAGGCTGCGAAAGAGGCTGCCATCAATTTATTGCTTCAAAGGAAATAAGAAATGTCCCAACGTCAGAGCGGCACCGTCAAGTGGTTTAACGACGAGAAAGGTTTTGGTTTTATCACTCCAGAAAGCGGTCCGGATCTGTTCGTACATTTCCGCGCCATTCAGGGCAACGGCTTCAAGAGCCTGAAAGAAGGCCAAAAAGTCACTTTCGTCGCCGTGCAGGGCCAAAAAGGCATGCAGGCTGATGAAGTACAAGCCGAAGCCTGATTCACCGCTTCGACAAAAAGCCTCTGATGCTGACATCAGAGGCTTTTTTATGGGCGTAAAGCCGTAAAATGGCTTCTTTTTTGGCCAGAGGCTGTCATGTCGAAACACCCGCTCACGCCCCAGGGCGACTTCCCCGTCGCCACCCTCGGCCGTCGCCTGGCTGCCATGTTCTACGACTTCCTGCTGTGCACCGCCCTGCTGATCTGCACCGCCGGCCTGTACAAGATGGTGCAAATGGCCATTATCGGCGAAGAACGCATGCGCACCCTGACCGAGTCCGGCGCCCTGGACGGTGACCCTTTGCTGTCCACCGTGCTGCTGTTCGTGCTGTTTGGCTTCTTCGCCAAGTTCTGGACCTGGTCCGGCCAGACCCTGGGCATGCAGGTGTGGTGCGTGCGTGTGCAAAACCCCGACGGCACTGCCATCAGCCTGTGGCAGGCGCTGCTGCGCTTTGTGGTGTCGATTGCATCGCTGCTGTGCCTGGGCCTGGGTTTTTTCTGGGTGCTGGTGGACAAGCAAAAACGCAGTTGGCACGACATCTATTCCGACACCTGCGTGGTGCGGGTGCCCAAGAAGAAAAAGTAAAGCACCTACACGAAAACGCCCCGAACCAGTCGGGGCGTTTTTTTATCCGGCTTTAACCTTCAGGCGTTGCCCGACAGTTTGAGCCGCGCGGCGGCGGTGAAGTCGAGCATGCGCTTGAGCGGGCGAATGGCCTGGGGCACCAGCGCCGGGTCGACGAAAATCTCACCCGAGCCTTCGCGCAAGCATTGCAGGGTGCGCTCCAGGGTGTTCATCGCCATCCACGGGCAGTGGGCGCAACTGCGGCAGGCCGCGCCGTTGCCGGCGGTGGGCGCTTCGATAAAGACCTTGTCCGGGCATAGCTGCTGCATCTTGTAGAAGATGCCGCGGTCGGTGGCCACGATCAGGGTCTTGTTCGGCAGGCTCTGGGCGGCAGCGATCAACTGGCTGGTGGAGCCCACGGCGTCGGCCAATTCGATCACCGAGGTCGGCGACTCCGGGTGTACCAGGACAGCGGCGTCTGGGTACAGGGCCTTCATGTCTTCGAGCTGCTTGGACTTGAACTCTTCATGGACGATGCACGCACCGTCCCAGAGCAGCATGTCGGCGCCGGTCTTGCGCTGGATGTAGGTGCCCAGGTGTTTATCCGGGCCCCAGATGATGGTTTCGCCGTTGTCCATCAGGCTTTCGACGATTTCCAGGGCGCAACTGGACGTCACCACCCAGTCGGCACGCGCCTTGACCGCCGCCGACGTGTTGGCATAAACCACCACCGTGCGCTCGGGGTGCTGGTCGCAAAAAGCGGAAAATTCTTCCACCGGGCAGCCCAGGTCCAAGGAGCAAGTCGCCTCCAGGGTAGGCATCAGCACGCGTTTTTCCGGGTTGAGGATTTTCGCGGTCTCGCCCATGAACTTAACCCCGGCCACGACCACGGTCTTGGCCGGGTGGGCGTTGCCGAAGCGGGCCATCTCCAGGGAGTCGGACACGCAGCCGCCGGTTTCCTCGGCCAGGGCCTGGATCACGGGGTCGCAATAAAAGTGCGCCACCAGCACCGCGTCCTGAGCCTTGAGCTCGGCGGCGATGGCGGCACGGTAATCGGCCTCTTGCGCGGCGGTCAGCGGTTTGGGCTGCTTGGCGTCGAGGTGGGCTTGTACCAGAAGGCGTTCGGAAATGTGCGTCATGATCGCAAGACCTGCAGGCGCTTTCGCGCGAAAGTCGAGTATACACCCGGCTCCGGACCCTTTCGGATACCGCCGGGAGAATGGAAAGTCATCAGGTGGACAGCGTTGAAGCTGCGCAAGGCTACAGAATAACCGGCCGATTCAAAAGCCCTGCCATACACCGCAAGAGTCGCAGTGATGCGCGTGGCGCGCTGGGTATAGACTGCCCCACAACCCGCTTGCTGCCGGGTCAATTGAGTGAGATCTGCCATGCCAGCCCCCAACGGCCCATACACCCCGGACCTGTTCGCCCACCACACGCCCGAGCCCACCACCCTGCAGATCGGCGCCCAGGCCTGGGTGTTGCGCGGGTTTGCGCTGCCTTGGGTGGATCAGTTGCTGCCGGCGTTACAGGCGATTCAGGCCGTTTCGCCCTTTCGTCATATGGTCACTGTGCGCGGCTTTACCTTGTCGGTGGCCTTGACCAATTGCGGCAGCCTGGGCTGGACCAGCGACCACCGCGGCTACCGCTATAGCCCACTGGACCCCTTGCGCGAGGCGCCATGGCCGGCGATGCCCCACGCCTTCAGTGAACTGGCCACAGCCGCCGCGTTGGCCGCAGGCTTTGCCGATTTCGCCGCCGATGCCTGCCTGATTAACCACTACCTGCCCGGTTCGCGTTTGTCGCTGCACCAGGACCGCAACGAGCGCAGTTTCGAGCACCCGATTGTCTCGGTGTCCCTGGGCCTGCCGGCGGTGTTCCAATTCGGCGGTTTCGAGCGCAGCGACAAGGCCCTGCGCATCCCCCTGCTGCACGGCGATGTGGCGGTGTGGGGCGGCGCCGACCGTTTGCGCTACCACGGCGTGCTGCCCCTCAAGGCCGGCGAGCACCCGTTGCTGGGCGCACGGCGCATCAACCTGACGATGCGCAAGGCCGGTTGAGGCCATGAACGCAGACGCCTTGCACCGCGCCAGCCAATTTCTCAGTGCGCTGGATGCCGATTGGGCCGCCCATATCGCCCGCGTCGGCCCGTGCCTGCATGCCGCCAAACCTACCCGCGACCCTTACGAAGCGCTGGTGCGGGCTATCGCTTATCAGCAACTGCACGCCCGCGCCGCCGAGGCGATTCTCGGGCGCCTGCTGGCGCTGTACCCCGGGCAGGCGTTCCCCAGCCCCGTGCAACTGCTGGCCACCGCCCCCGAGGCCCTGCGCGCCTGCGGCTTTTCAGCGCGTAAGTTGCAGACGCTGCACGGCATCGCCGCCGCCACCGAAAGTGGCCTGGTGCCTGGCTACGCAGAAGCCATGGCAATGGACGACGAAGCGCTGATCGCGCGTTTGGTGAGCCTGCGCGGCGTCGGCCGCTGGACCGTAGAGATGCTCCTGATCTACACCCTCGAACGCCTGGACATCCTGCCCGCCGACGACTTCGGCGTATGCGAAGGCTATCGCCGCCTCAAGGGCCTGGCGGCCCGCCCCACCGCCCGGCAGATGAGCGCGCTCGCCCAGGCCTGGAGCCCGCACCGTACCGTGGCCGCATGGTACCTGTGGCGCGTCTGAACCCAGCGGCTTACTCCCTCCCAGGCGCTGTGCCTGCCGTTCCATCCGAGACCCGCTACACACCGCGCTGAACCGGCATCTATGTGCGGCGCCGCCAACCGAACAGGATCAAGCCTGCCTGAGCGCTTCACCGTGGAGCGCTCGCCGACGGAGCGCCCTGCATGAATCAATCTCCCCCCCTCGACACTGACGAGCACAACCCGCTGTCCTGGCCCCTGGAGTCCGGCGTCGGGCTGCAACTGCCGGGGGTACAAGACCCGCGCCTGATTACCCACCTGTACAACGAACTGTGGGCCATGGCCAACACCGGCACCCAAGGCCTGGGCGAACCGGGTAAGCGTGCAGTGCCGCAGCACTCGACCCTGGGCCATTGGCTGAGCGTGTACCGCAAGGCCATCAACGCCCCGGCCTTCCTCGATTGGGCCAAGCGCCACGCGCTCAAGCTCGACAGCCTGGTGCTACACAGCACTTCATTGCAGGCCAGCACCCCAACAGGCCCGGTCACCTTTACCCTGGACGATGACAGCGGCTGGCGGGCGCTGGCCAACCCCATCCTCAGCGTGGCCCACAGCATTGATGTGGCGAACCTGGGGCTGGCGTATATCGACGAAGCAGAACCGGCGCTGCCCCTGGCGTCGATCCTGGCGTTTCACGGCTACCCCCTGCCGCACAACCGCCCGCAAGCCCGGCAAATGCTTGAGGAGTTGGGCAGCCTGCAGGCCTTTCCCCTGTTTACCGAACAGGGCCGCTCCCTCTCGGCAATCCACAATGAGCTGGAGCAGCAATACAGCGACTTCCAACACTTGGCCGAGGTGCTTGCCGCTCACCGTGACCAGGCCTCGCGCGAAAACCGTGTCATCGACCTCGCGGTCCTGAACCAGCAGCGGGTGATTCTGGGGTCCGGTTCCTGGCTGGCGCGGACCATGGACACAGCTTCCAGGCAGCTCAAGCAGTTAATCCGCGACTATCATGCCCACGCCCTCGACTCCGGCCAGCCCATACCGCCATCGCGCCGCTACTACGCCCGTGCCCAGGAGGGGCTTTTCCCCGTTGCGCCAGCCAACACCAGGCCTAGCCTGCCGGCGGGCACCCTGATCGACGCGGGCCTGGGCGCGCCGTGGCACACCTTGAACCAGCTTCTGGTCCAACTCGACATCGAGGTGCACACCAACCGCACCTTCAGCCTCCAGGCCTTGCTGCACGCCTACGATCTCACCCCGGCCACCAACGCCCATGAACTCGACGCGCTGATTTACCGCCTGCGCCAACGCCAGCCGCCCGCGTTCGTGCCGGTCAGCGAGTGTGCTTTTTCCGCTTCAGACCTGCGCAGCCATCAGCGCCACATCGGTGCCCACAACGACTACTACAGCCTGACCCAAGCCCTACTGGCCACCGACAAACCGCTGAGCGAAATGGACGATTGGCCCGTCATCGAGGTCGACCCGCATACCTATCGCCCCTTCCTGGCGGCCGCCGCGCAGCACTTGCGCGAATTGACGCAACACCCACGTTTTCAGGAGATCGCCAGCGCCCATCAATTGTCGCCCGACAGCCAGATCCGGCTAAGCGCTGACCGCCGCATCACTGCCCGCACACGAAGTGGCCTGCGCGTACAACTACAGGACGCGGTACAGGCCGTGGAGGGGCTGCATGACCTGACGCAGGCGCTGTTTGAACGGGCAAGCAAGACGGGCGGGGAGATCAGCAGCGATGCGAGCGCCACCTTCAAGCAACTGATGGCCCTCTACCGCCTCGGCGGGCTACACCCCGCCAGCCGGGCGACAGTGGGCACGCGGCTGCTGCGCATCAAGCTGCGCAACCCACCCCTGCTGGGCGGCTACTGGCGGGCCCTGCAGGAAGCCCTTAGCACCGTGCAACGGCTGACGGCCACCGAGCGCCAGAACATCCTGGGCATCATCGCCACCACGGTGCCCGAGCCCCATCCCAACCTGCTGCACTACTTGAGCCAGGCCCAGGTGGAGGACAAATTCGTGCCTGGCATCCGTGCCGAAGGGGATTATCTGCTGGCGCGGATACTCAACAGCCCCCGGGCGCAGCACCTGGCCGAACGCCTGGGCACGGCCACGACCTGGCCGCCAGGCGATGACACGCCTCTGTTCGCCCGCGCCCACCGCAACGCGAGAACCCTGACGGCCCTGCTCTTGAGCCTGGACCCCGACTTTTCCGTGCTCAGCAACCAGGTAGCGGGATTCGACCTGATGGACAGCGACAACTGGGGCAAGCGCTCCAGCGCGGTCTACCAGAGCCTGGATGAGCACCTGGCGCAAAGCGGCATAGGCTGGCTACAACGCCCACTGGCCATGCACCTGTTGCTCGCAGGCACGGCGCCTGAGCTGTTGCTGCGGGGCATCGAGAGTTCGGCACCGCACATGAGTTCGCAGATCTGGCTGATCGTCAGGCAGCACGTGTTGTACCTGGAGCACTTGCGGCTGGGCTCATCCCATGAAGCGACCTACCTGGACATCATTGCCCTGAGCCATCTCCCCACCAACCCGACCCGCCGCGTCTTTCTCGATTCCGATGCCGCGGTGCAGTTCATCCTCGATTGGGCGGTGGTCAATGGCATCCTCGAACGCAAAGCCCATTTCCCGCCCAAGGACTACCGGGCCGCGATCAAAGCCCTGAACCTCCAGCGCCAAGCGCTGATAGCGGCGCTGCAAAGCCTGGAAGAACCTGTCGTGACCCTGCACCAGAGCGCCCTGGCCGACCTGCGCTGGGTCTTCCCCAACAACACCGCCCTGGAACAGCGCCTCCTGGCCAGGCGCCCCGGCGACACCCCCTCGGCCGATGCCCGGTTGTATTCGCTGGTGGAGCTGCACAGCGCCGGGCAACTCAAGCACCGCGCCCAACAGTGGCACTGCCCCGGTGGGCAGATCGATTACCCGAGCCTGTCCCGCGAGTTTGCTCGGCTCAACGACGCCCAGAGCCTGTATGCCGCTGCGTTCGATAGCCAGGTCATGAAAATCAAACAGGCGTACATCGAGATCCTCTGCTACGAACTGTCCCAACTGTCACGGGCTCAACGCGAAGCCTTGGAATACGGGCACCTGAGCTTTTTCACCCTGGCTACGCCAACCGCCGCCGCGACAGCGCCGAGGGCGCACTACGGCCTCCTGCTGCGCTGTGTCTACCAGGGCGCCGTACAGATTTTCGAGGTGTTTGCCACCCAGTTTTTGATCGTCGCCCGTCAGGACCTGAGCGAAGACCACCACAACGCCTTCACCTCTACCGAACCGGATGCGGTGATTCAGCTCCCGTTCGACCTGAGCGCCCATTTAAGCGGCACGGAGCCCATCACCGATGCGGTATCCCGGGTGCGCCTGCGGCCCCTGGCACAACAGTTGCCCGCTGTGCCGGCGCCCCAGGATCAACCGCTGCCGCTCGTCCCCAACACCCTCAATTCCCCGCGCACCGACGAGATTGCCAGCCTCATCGTTGACCGACACCTGATGAGCGCCAGCCAGGCGTTGAGCGACGCCCTCAACGTGCCCCTCACCTTGGCGCAAGTCACACAAGGGCCCGACCCGTGGGCGCAGTTTCTCGCGAGCCTGGCGCCGCTCAAGCCACCGCTACAGGAAAAACCCGAGATCAGCGACCTGCTGGCAGACTTCCCCGCGCCCCAGGTGCCACCCGAGGAGCCTGGCCAGTCGGCCTAGGGTTTGCCCGAGTCGAAGAACGCGCCAAAGAAGCCGCCGGCCTTGAGCTTCACCGTGCCGACCTGGCCTTCGGCATGGCCCTTGAGCAGGTCGGCCAGGGTGGCTGGTTTGGCCTTGGCCTTGCCGGCCGCCACGCTGTGCAAGGCCGCCAGCACCGCGCTGTTGACCGAAGCACCGACCCCAGGGATCAACGAGCCCATGGTGCCCATCACCGCGCCAGTACCTGCCACCTGTTCGGCGGCTTCGACACCTTGCTCGTTCAATTGCACCGCCACCTCGGCCAGCAGGTTGGGGTTGTCGGCCAACTGGCGTTTCAACGGCTCGTTATCGCCCTGCGCGAACGCCATCTGCCATCTCGGCGGCAGGGCCGGGTTGCGCGCCAGGTTGAACATAATCGTCGACAGTTCATCGCTTTGCTCGAAGGCCACCAGCACTTTCACCGCCTCGGGGCACAGGTTGGGGTTCTTCGACAGCGCCTGGTAGACCGTCTGAAAGCGCCAACTGCGAAACGGCAGCGACTCATAGGTCTGGTGGAAGAACGGCGAGGTGGAGTCCGGTTTCAGCGCCTCCAGCACCTCGCTGGCGTGTTCCGGCAACGCCGATAACAGCAGCGACAACTGCGCGTGTTTGCCGATGCACGGGTTCTGCGCCAAGGCCTCGAAGTGCCGGCCGTCGCCCACGAGAATGGCCTGGGCGTGCTCCGAGAGGTTCTCCAGCACCAGCAAGCTATCGACCATGTCTTCGACGGGGTGGTTGGCAATGCGCTTGTGGTGGGCCGGGTCCAGCACCGGGTTGGCGATCAGCGCTTGCATTTGCAGGCCGGTATTGACCGTTTTGACCTCCCACAGGCTGTCGAGCAACTGGCCTTGCAAGGGCGGTGACAGCCAACTGCTCTGGCAAATAGCCAGGCGCGTGGAGTGCTGCTTGCTCTGGATAAACAGCGCCAGGCGCACGTCGTCGGTGAGGTGGGTGCAGGCCAGCAGCGCGGCCTCCTGGATGTGCTCGCCGCTGCCGTTCCACTTGCCCAGCTCACTGGCCAGCAGGTCCATGGGCGCGCGCGGGTGCAGGCAACTGAGGTGGTAAGCGTCGAGGTCGAAATCCGCCGCGCGCTTGTCCTTGCTCAGGCACGCGGCCAGCAGGCGTTCGGTGCAGTTGGGGTTGCGGTACACGCTCAGGCGCACTTGCGGGTCGTGGTCGCGGCTGAGTTTTTCCAGCAGGTCGTCGGGGCATTCCAGGTGGCACGCCACCTCGTTGCGGCGCACCGGGTTGGGGCTGTCGGTGAGTTGGATCATCTGGGCGATGCTCAAGCCGTCGATGCGCGAGGCGGGTTTGAGCTTGAGTTTCTCGAAGAGGATTTCGTACTTGCCGACCTGCTCGCGCAGGGTTTCGCGCAGCGGCACGGTGGCGCGGATCGCCCGTTCGACGTCTTCGTGGGCCAGGGCATGGCCGTCGAGGAAAGCACTTTCGCGGGCCTCGCCCACGGCGTTTTGGATGTCCGCCCCGGAGTAGTCGCGGCATAGCGCGGCCAGGGTCTGTTGCTGGGCTTCGGTGAAGCCCGCCCAGTCCTCGCCCAGGTGAATGGCGAGGATCGCCGAGCGTTCCTGGGCGTTGGGGAAGCCGACGTAAAACACTTCGTCGAAACGCCCCTTGCGCAGCAGCTCGGCGGGCAGCGCGCTGATGTTGTTGGCGGTGGCGATGACGAACACCGCCCCGGTTTTTTCCTGCATCCAGGTCAGGAAGTAGCCAAACAGCCGGGACGACACCTCGCTGCCTTCGCCACTGCCGATGCCGACGAAGGCTTTTTCCAGTTCATCGATCCACAGGATGCAGGGGCTGACGCTTTCGGCCATGGTCAGGGCGCGGCGCATGTTGTGCTCGCTTTCGCCGACGTACTTGCCCAGCAGCGAGCCGATGTCCAGGCGCAGCAGCGGCAACTGGAACAGGTTGGCGGCGGCCTTGGCGGTGAGGGATTTGCCGCACCCCGGCATCCCGGCAATCAGCACGCCCTTGGGCGCGGTGACGCCGGCCTGCCCGGCCTCGTCGAGGCGGCGGAAGATTTCGGCGCGGCGCTTGAGCCAATGCTTGAGGTTTTCCAGGCCACCGATGTGGTGGGCCGTTTCGCCGACCTTAATCATCTCCAACACACCGCTTTTGGCGATGATCTGCTCTTTTTCGTGGTGGATCAGGCTCAATGCCCCGTCGTCGAGTTGCGGGTGCAACGGCTGCACCATCGCGAGCACCTGGCGGATTTCCTCTTCGCTCAAGCCGCTGCACGTGGCCACCAGGCGCGGCAGCAACGCCCGGGGAATGCTCAGGGGCAGCTCGCTGGCGCAGCGTTGTACCAGGGCGAGGATGTCTTCGCGCCCCGGCAATGGCAGCGCCAGCAAGGTCATTTGCGCTTCGACCTGGGGCGGCACGAACAGGCTCTCGCCCACCAGCACCACGGCGCAGCGGCCACGGTGATGGCGCTGGATGCGGTTGAGCAACTGTTTGAGGCGCGCAATGGCCAGGGGCTGGTTTTCCAGGGCCAGGCGCGCGTCTTTGATGACGATCAGTTTGTCGCCCAGGTCTTCATCGGCCAGCATCGGCAGGCAATGGGCCAGGTCGGTCTGGGCGTCTGCGGTGCGCGGCTGCTTGGTGGTGAAATTGACCCAGCCATAGGCCAGGTTCCACTCCATCAGGTGCAGGCCTGCCTCCTCGCCCAGGCGCATCAGGATGCGGTCAACCCGCGCCTCCTCGCCCGAGTGGATGTAGAACCCCGGGTAACCGGCCGCCAGGTGAGCGTGGAGCTTGACTTGCAACGCGGTGAAGGCGGCGCTCATGCGAACAACCCCTTGGCCAAGTTGCCCAGGCCCTTGGCCAGGTTGCGCGCGCCTTCGGCCAGGCTGGCCGAGACGCTGTTGACCACCGCCACGGCGGTCTTGACCAGGTGTTTACCGGCGTTGAACGCGCGCTCGCCGATAACGCCACCGGCCATGCCGCCCAGCACGCCGCCGACAAACCCGCCGACCACGATACCCGGCGGGCCGAACACGGTGCCGATGCTCGCGCCCATGGCCCCGCCCTTGGAGGCCGCGGCCAGGGAACACAGGGTGGAGACGGTGGTTTGCCCCATCAACTCCACCGCTTCGCCGCCGCTCAATTGGCCCTTGGCCAGTTTGTGCAGGATTTTCGCGTTGGCCACGGCGATGCAGGCGATGTTGGCGATGCGCCCGGCCGGGGTGCGCTTGAGCACCGGGCCCAGCAGGCCGTTTTTCGCCGCCACCACCAGGGCGCCAGACACCGCCACCTGGGTCGCCACTTGCAGGGTGCTGTCCAGGGAGCTGTCGAAGAACGCCTTGAGGTCGGCGCTGGCCGCCGGGTTCTCGCGGCCCTTGAAGCGGTTCCACGCGCGGCGCGCCAGAATCCGCACGCCTTGCAGGCTGGCGGCGATACCGGCGCCGATCAACGCCTGTTTGCCAAGGTTCTTCGCAATGTTGATGCGGTTGGTGTCGTTCCAGTCGTATTGCCGCGCTTCGGCTTCTTCGCGGGCTTTGCGCTGCCATTCGCCGGCCTGCTCTTTACTCAGGGGCTCGGACTGCACACCGTCGATTTCGATGGTTTCGGTGCTGTCGGGCACGTCCTTGGCCTGGCCTTCGGGCACCAGGCGCTTCTGCTCGCCGTACTCGCCGCGCTTGAACAGGCGTTCGGTGGCCTCGGCGTCGGCGCCGTACTTGGACTGGTACTCGTGGACCACGTTGCCCTGGCCGTCGACGATCTGGATATCGACCGAATTCAGCTCATTGGAGTTGACCACCCGGGCGCGGTACTCGCTGCCCTTGGTCACCGCGTCGATGTTGAACGTATCGACGTGGTGCTGCTCGGCGATGTAGCCGTCGAGGTTGGGCGAAAAACTGATATCGCCGTTGTTGTTGGTAATCATCACCCGCGCGCCCGCGGTGGCCTCGGCCAGGGCGACGTCGATGGCCGTGGCGTAGCGGCCGACGCCCACGTTGCCGGCAACCCCGGCGGCTTTTTCCAGCTCGCGGGCGACCCAGCTCGCCTCGCTCTGGCCGCGGGCCAGGTGTTCGTGCAACGAGCGCGACGCGGCGTAGCCATGGGTGACCGACTCGATCACTTCCTTGGCGCTGGCCTGGCGTTGGGCGGGGCTCTGCCACAGGTGCGGGTGTTTGCTGAATTCTTCGTCCAGCCAGTCTTCCAGCGGCCGCTCGGCCTGCTGCTCGCGCGATTGCACGAACTGCGCCACCAGGGCCGTGGTGGCGACGGCGTTTTCTTCGCCACCAAAGACGTTCTGCTCCACGGCGTCGGCCTGGTGTTCCTGGTACTGCTCGCTGGACAACAGCTCAGGGTCCAGCGGCGTCAGTGCGTTAGCGTCGGGACCGTTTACCTGTTGATTCATGGCTGGCTTCCTGTAGGGGGCGGTGGGGCGTGCTGCAAGTAGTGTTCGAGTTCGTTGCGCAATTGCGCGGCGAGCCACGCGGGCTCAAGCACGCGCACATGGGGCATCCAATAGCGGATGATCGGCAGAATCTGGTTGGCGTGGCCGACCGCGCTGCTGAGGGTCAGCGTGCCGTCGGCGGCGTGGTCCAGCACCTGTTGGGCGGGCACCACGGCGCGGCGTAAAAAGTAATAGGCGATGGCGGGGGCGACGCTCAGGCGTACCTGGACCTTGGTGGTGCTGAACCAAATGTCGTCGTCTTCTTCGATCTGCCGCGCGATGGTCGGGCACGGCGTGAACGTCTCGCGCCCCACCCGCAGCAGGCTGATGCGGCCCAGGCTGAACGCCTTCAACTGGCCGTTTTCGGTGGCGGCCAAATACCAGATGCCCTTGTTGTTGACCAGGCGATAGGGCTCGAGCTCACGGGGCTTTTCGCCGTACAGCAGGTGGCAGCGCTGGTGCTGGGCGATGGCCTGGGTCAGGTGCTGGAACTGGCGGTCGCGGGGGCGCACGTCTTCGTGGTGATGGCCCTTGACCAGAAACTGGCTCGGCGCCTGCGGGTCGATCAGCGAACGCAAAAAGCGGTGGCCACTGTCGGGGAACAACCCCTTGACCCCGGTGAGCCTGGCAAACACCTCCAGGTCCCGGGGGTCGAGCGCACCCTGGGACGCCGTGCTCAGGCGATAACGCCCGTCTGCCAGACGCTCGACACTGCCGCCCAGGCGATTGAGGTCGCGGTAGATGGTGCGCTCGCTGACCCCGAAACGGTCCGCCAGGTCATAGCGGCACACCGGTTCGCCCTGATTCAACTGCACAAGGATCTGCGCCAGGCGATTGGCCAGGGTGTCGTGGGGCGGGGAAGGCATGGGAATGTCCAGATCCGTTGGAAGATGACGCGAGCTTACGCAGACGCACTGACAGGTGATGTCAGTACAATTTCATTTGCGTATCAATGTGCCATCAATTTTCGTGGAATCAAGCACTTCCTCTGATGACTCGCTAGCGCCCCCTTCCCAGTGGGAGCCACTGTCCGCTCCCTGCCATTCGTCACGGCCACTCAGTGCCGCCATCGCGAGCAGGCTCGCTCCCACAGAGGAAAAATGAAAATCCTACCCACACCACCGTTCAACTGTGGGAGCGGGCCCGCCCGCGATAGCCATCTTGAAGCTGCCATCGCCGGCAAGCCTGGCTCCCATGACCGCAGTCATAGCCATTTGACACCTGGCACTTGTCAGGCTCGGTGGTTTTCGCAAACAATAATAAATAATCATTCTCAATAACGACCCTGCCCATGCCCACCTCCACGTCTCCTGTGCTGCACCAGCTCTACCGCGACCACAACGGTTGGCTGAACGGTTGGCTACGGGCGCGGCTGGGTAATTCCAGCGATGCGGCGGACCTGGCGCAGGACACCTTCGTGCGGGTGCTGATGGCCCGCAATGCCGAGGCCATTCGTGAGCCGCGCACCTATCTGAGTGCCATCGCCCGGGCGTTACTGATTGATAAATTCCGCCGCCGTGCCGTGGAGCAGGCTTACCTAGAAACCCTGGCGCTACGCCCCGATGCTGTGGACATCTCCCCCGAAACCCGCCTGCAAATCCTCGAAACCCTGGCCGCCGTGGACGCCATGCTCGATGACCTGGGCGAGCGCACCCGGCGGATTTTCCTCGCCGTGCAGCTCGAAGGCCTGAGCTACGTGGCCACTGCCCAGCGCCTGGGCGTGTCGGTGACCACGGTAAAAAAACACATGATTAACGCCATGGCCCATTGCCTGTTGCTGGTGGAAGACTGATGGCCGCCGCCCTCGACCGCCAGGTCCTCAAGGCTGCCGCCACCTGGTACGTACAACTGAGCGCCGCGCCGCCCAGCGAGCAGGAGCGCCAGGCCTGGCGCGCCTGGTTGGCCGAAAACGCGGCCCACACCCAGGCCTGGGCGCGGGTGGAGAAACTGCAACGGCAACTGGGCGCCCTGCCCCAGGACGTGGCCTTGCCCACCCTGGCCGGTGCCCGCGCCAAACGCCGGGCGGTGGTCAAGGTGCTGGGCGTGCTGCTGGCGGCCGGCGCCACCGGTTGGGGGGCCCTGGCCCTGGAGCCGTTGCCGGCGCGGCTGGCCCAGTACCGCACCGCCAAAGGCCAGCGCCGCCACGTGGCACTGGCCGACGGCAGCCAAGTGGACCTCGACACCCACAGCGCGGTGGACGTGGACTACAGCGCCCACCTGCGCCAGGTCCACTTGCACCACGGCCAGATCCTCATCCAGACCGCCGCCGACCCCGCCGGCCGGCCCTTTGTCGTCCACACCCGCCACGGCAGCGTGCGCGCCCTGGGCACGCGGTTTTGCGTGCGCAGCGAAGCCGGGCACACCCAGGTGCAGGTGCTGGAGCACGCGGTGGAACTGCGCCCGCGCCACGCCCCCCACCAGGTGCTGCGCCTGGACGCCGGCCAGCAAGGCAGCTTCGACCTGGCCCCGCCCAGCGCCCTGCCCGCCGGCAGCGACGCCTGGGCCCGGGGCATGCTGATGGCGGTGGATTGGCGCCTGGGCGAGTTGCTCAGCGAAATCGCCCGCTACCGCCCCGGCGTGTTGCAGTGCAGCGACGCGGTGGCGGGGCTGCGCCTGTCCGGCGCGTTTCGCCTGGACGACAGCGACACCCTGCTGGAAAACCTGGCCACTTCCCTGCCGGTGCGGGTACGTTTTTTGACCCGTTATTGGGTGCGGGTGGAGCCCGCATGAAAAACCCTGGCGCGGGGGTTGCCGATTTTCATTCTCATCCGGCCATGCACTGAAGCGGCAATAAACGCCGCATATGTGCTCTCCCACCCAAGGACATTTCCATGCCTCGTTTCTCTCTGCGAGCGGCCCGCCCCCTGGCCAGCGCTGTACACCTGGCGCTGCTGGGCCTGAGCGCCGCGCCACTGGCCGGGCTGCCGACCCTGGCCGTCGCCCAGGCCCAGGTGGCGCACTACAGCATCGGCGCCGGTGCCCTGGCCGACGCCCTCAGCCAGTTTGCCGCCACGGCCGGGGTCACCCTGTCGTTTGCCAGCGAGCAGACCCAGCACCTGCAAACCCCGGGCCTGCAAGGCAACTATTCGGTCGAAGAGGGCCTCCAGCGGCTGCTCGCCGGCAGCGGCCTGCATGCCGAGCGCCGCAGCAATGGCGGCTATGTGCTGATCCCGGCCAAGGCGGCGGGCGATACCGCACTGCAACTGAGCGCCCTGACCATTTCCGGCAAGGCACCGGGGGCCACCACCGAAGGCAGTGGCTCGTACACCAGCGACTCCTCCAGCAGCTCGACGCGCCTGAACCTGGCCCTCAAGGAAACCCCGCAGTCGGTCACGGTGCTCACCCGCCAGCGCCTGGAAGACCAGAAACTGGACAACCTCACCGACGCCATGGACGCCACCACCGGCATCACGGTGATCCGCGAAAGCCTGGGGGCCGACAGCACGGTGTACATGTCCCGCGGTTTCCCGATCCGCAACTTTGAAATCGACGGTGTGCCCACCGCCGCGAACATGGACAACTACACCCAGAACACCGCGATGTACGACCGCGTCGAAGTGGTGCGCGGCGCCACCGGGCTCATCAGCGGCCTGGGCAACCCGTCGGCCACCATCAACCTGATCCGCAAGCGCCCCACCGCCGCGCCCCAGGTGATCCTTGCCGCCGAGGCCGGCAATTGGGACCGCTACGGCTTGAGCGTGGACGTGGGCGGTGCGCTGAACGACAGCGGCACCCTGCGCGCACGCCTGGTGGCCGACCAGAAAGAGCAGCATGCCTGGGTCGACCGTTTCAGCCAGGAACTGTCCACCCTGTACGGCATCACCGAGCTGGACCTGAGCGACGCCACCCTGTTGACCCTGGGCCTGAGCCAGCAGACCACCCACACCAACGCGCCCATGCGCACGGGGTTCCCGCTGTTCACCACCACCGGTGGGCGCACCGACATCAAGCGCTCGTTCAACACCTCGCCCGACTGGAGCTACTACGATCGCCAGCAGAGCACCCTGTTCACCTCGGTGGAACACCACTTCGACAGCGGCTGGAGCGGCAAGCTCGAATACAGCCACGCGCGCAACGACTACGACACGGTGGTCAGCTACATGTCCGGCAACATCGACCCGCAAACCGGCGCCGGCGCCGTCATCATGCCCACCCGCTGGCAGGCCACACCCGAACAGGACAGCGTTGACGCCTACCTCACCGGCGGCTTCCCACTGCTGGGCCGCGAGCACGAATTGATCGCCGGCGTGACCCTGTCGCGCCTGGAAGAACGCGGCACGCCCAACTACGGCGGCTGGCAGCGCCCAAGCTCGGGCTACAACGGCAGCATCCCCGACATCTACCACTGGAACGGCAGTACACCCAAACCGCAGTTCAAGCAGATCGGCGAAAGCGACCTCACCGAAACCCAGTATGGCGCCTACCTGACCTCGCGCTGGCACCTGACCGACGCCGCCAGCCTGATCCTCGGCGCCCGCGTAGTGGACTGGGAACGCGACAGCAAAAGCCGCCTCAACACCGGCGTGCGCAGTGAAACCCAACGCAGCGAAACCGGCGTGTTCATCCCCTACGCTGGCTTCGTCTACGACCTGGACGACACCTGGACCGCATACGCCAGCTACACCCAGATCTTCAATCCGCAGTCGGCTTCGGTGCGCGACGTCAGCGGCACGCCCCTGGACCCGCAAGAAGGCACCGGCTACGAGTTGGGCCTCAAGGCCGGGTTCTATGAAGGACGCCTGAACACCAGCCTGGCACTGTTCCGTGTCGAGCAGGACAACCTGGCGGTGGCCGATGGCAACAAACTGGCGCCCAATGGCTTCCAGGCCTACAAGGCCGAAAACGGCACCACCAGCGAAGGGGTGGAACTGGAGATCAACGGCGAGCTGAGCGAAGGCTGGCAACTGAGCGGGGGCTACTCCTACAGCGTCAGCTTCAGCGACGACGACCGGCGCATCGTTACCGAAATCCCGCGCAACAGCGTCAAGCTGTTCAGTACCTATCGCCTGCCCGGCGCGCTGGACAAGCTCACCCTGGGCGGCGGCGTGAACTGGCAGAGCGAAACCGGCTACGACCTGAGCTACGCCACCAGCCAGAGCAGCTATGCGCTGGTCAGCGCCATGGCCAAGTACCAGCTCACCCCGGCGCTCAGCGCTTCGCTGAACGTCAACAACCTGTTCGACAAGGAATACCTGACCACCACCGCGGCAGGCCTGTACGGTGCGCCGCGTAACTTCATGACGACGTTGAGGTATGCCTACTGAGTTTGGCTGGGGGGTGCGCCGGGCCCCAGCAGCGCCAACGCCCGCTCGGTCACCGCCTCTATATAGGCCGGGTCGTCATAGACCCGCGCCAACAAAATGGCCCCCTCATAATCGGCCACCCAGCGCCGCGCCACGACCAAGGCTTGCACTTCGCCCAACTGCTCGCCCAACAAATGGGCAAAAGCCTTGGCCCAGTCATCGAAAAAAGCGCGGATCGGTGCCATCAACTCCGGCTTGCCGTAGCTGGCATCGACCGCGATCACCCCCATCAGGCAACCAATCGCATCGTCCTGGAACATACCCATTGCCCGGCGCCCCATTTTCGTCAGGCGTTCGTGGGCCGTGAGGGCCTCGTCATAGGCCAACGCAAACAGCAGCGTGCTGGCGCGCTGGTGCGTCCACTCCAGGACGTCGCGCAGCAGGAACTCTTTGTTCGAGTAGTGATGGTAGAACGACGCCTTGGTAAAGCCGCACGCGCCGGCCAGCGCATCCATGGTGGTGCCGTGGTAGCCCAGGCGCTTGAACGTACAGGCACAGCGTTGCAGCAGTTCGTCACGGGGGATTTTCAAGGGGCGCATGGGGGGGGGGTCCTACTGGCGATCACTGGCGGTGATTCTATGGCATAAGCCTACCCGCCTCAATTTGACGATTACCAAACGTTCGTTTAATTTCTTGTTACCGAACGAATGGTCAGTAACCTTGAGGAGCGTGATAAATGAGCCAGGACAACAGTGGCGCAGGCCGGGTAACCCGCGAGCAACGGGGCGATCTGTTTTTTATCGGGTTGGATCGGGCCGGCAAACGCAATGCGTTTGACAGTGCCCTGCTGACAGACCTGTCCCTGGCGCTGGGGGAGTACGAGCGCCAGGACGAGGCGCGGTGCGCGGTGCTGTTCGCCCACGGCGAGCACTTCACTGCGGGGCTGGACTTGATGGAGCTGACCCCCAAGTTGGCCAGCGGCGGCTTCCACTACCCGCAAGAAGGCATCGACCCCTGGGGCGTGTCCGGCCCCCGGCGCACCAAACCGGTGGTGGTGGCGGTACAAGGGACGTGCTGGACGGCGGGGATCGAGTTGATGCTCAACGCCGATATCGTCGTTGCCGACACCACGGCGCGCTTCGCTCACCTGGAAGTGCTGCGCGGGATTTCCCCGGCCGGCGGCTCGACCGTGCGCTTCACCCGCGCCGCCGGGTGGGCCGACGCCATGCGCTACCTGCTCACCGGGGAAACCTTCGACGCGCAGCAGGCCCGGGGCATGCGCCTGCTCACCGAAGTGGTCGAACCCGGCCAAACCCTGCCGCGGGCTATCGAGTATGCGCAACGCATCGCCAAAGCTGCACCGCTGGCCGTTCGGGCGACGTTGCAGTCGGCCTTCCTCGCGCAAGCGGCGTGCGATGAAGCGGCATTCAGCCAGCTCAACGCGGCGCTGCTGGCGCAGATCAAAAGCCAGGACGCCCGCGAAGGGGTGATGGCCATGCTGCAAAAGCGCGAACCGGTATTCACCGGCCGCTGAGCCAACCCCTCCCGGCACTGAACGGAACCCGACCATGCCCACGACGCCGATCCATACCGACACCTTCACCCTGCTCGCCCGCGACGGCTATCGCCTGGGCGCCATGCGCTACAGGGCCGCGGGCACTGCCAAAGGCAACCTGATCGTGGCCGGGGCCACCGGGGTGCAGCAGCGCTTCTACCGGCGTTTCGCCGAACACGCGGCGGGCCTGGGCTTTAATGTGCTGACCCTGGATTACCGCGGCATCGGCCAATCACGCCCGGCGTCCCTCAAGGGCTTTGCCATGTCGTACCTGGACTGGGCCTACCAAGACCTGGCCGCGGCCGTGGACCTGTTGCGCGAGGAACCGCTGCCGCTGTACTGGGTCGGCCATTCGTTCGGCGGCCACGCCATCGGCCTGCTGCCCAACCACGACGCGCTCACGGCCTGCTACAGCCTGGGCAGCGGCGCGGGTTGGAGCGGCTGGATGGCCCCGGCCGAGGCGTGGAAAACCCGCTTGCTGTGGACCTTCGTGCTCCCGGCACTGGTGGCCGCCAAGGGCTACATGGCCTGGAGTGTGCTGGGCATGGGCGACGACTTGCCGCTGGGGGTGTATCAGGACTGGAAGCGCTGGTGCGCCTTCCCCCACTACTACTTTGACGACCCGCAAATGGCCCACGTCGTGCCGCTCTACGCCAGCGTGCGCACGCCGTGCGTTTTCGCCACGTCGGTGGACGACCCCTGGGCGCCGCCGCGCTCGTGCGATGCGTTCGTCAAAGCCTATCGCCAGGCCCCGCTGACCCGCCTCGACCTGCAACCGCGCCCTGGCAGCCCAGCCATCGGGCACATGGGCTACTTTCGCGCCGACGCCCAGCCCTTGTGGGACGACATCCTGGCCTGGCTGCAACGCGCGGGCGCTACCGCCGCCGCACGCGAAGCCGCGCCAACCCCGGTCAGTGCTTGACCGAAATCACCCCGTACTGGCCTTGCTGGTCGGCGTACACCACCTTGCCGGCGCGGTCCTTGATGGTCAGGCCCAGGATCAGGGTCTGCTGGCTGTTCTGCGCTTCGATGGCGAAGTGCTCGGGCAGGTCGATGTGCAGGCCTTGCTTGTCGATCGTCCCGGCGTCGCCCAGGTTGAACATCTTGTAGAGCTTGCCCTGGTTGTCGGTGGTGATCTTCAGGTCGGTGCTTTTGAAGCAGGCGATCACGTTCATGTTCTGCCCGCCCATGCCGCACGTCAGGGTGGCGACGAAAGGGTAGTTGCGCGCGTTGTAGTCCTTGTCGACGCTGGCCAGGGTCGAGGGCAGGTCGGCATTGAGCATGTTGTAGAAGTTGTAGTAACCCTGGACCACTTGCTGGTCCTTGCGGTTGGCGCAGAGTTTTTTCAGGTACTCGGCGTCCTGGGTCACTTGCTGGTTGATGCCCACGCCCATGCTGTTGATTTCTTCGCGGGTGGGCACGTAGCCGGTGGCGTAGACGGGCCGCGCAACGATCAACAGCGCGGCGATGCCCGCCGGGTAAACAAAGGTCACCGCCGCGCCGCAGGAGGTGTCGTCGGCGACGAAGGCCGGGTTCTGCGTGGCTTGGCGGGCGTAGGCGCGAAAGCCGCCGATGGTTTTCAGGTTCAGGGCGTCGCTGGCGTAAGGCGGGATGTCGGCGCCGCCGCTTTCCTTGACGATCCCGGCGAACACCCCGGACAACGCGCTGTACATCGCGAAGTTGTCATTGGGCGCGCCCTGGCGCACCGAGCCCACCGAGGCCCAGGTGGCGGACTCGAACAACTTGTCGAGAAAGCGGTTGTACTGCTTGAGGCTGCTGCCGTCCGTAACCTGGGCGCCGAAAGAGCCGTAGGTGTCGTTGTCGTCCGCCAGGGCCACACCCGCGTGGCAGGCCAACGCCAGAACGATTGCCGGTATTGCGCGATGCATTGCCATTTCCAGATCCTGTGTGACCGCTCGTCGGTAATGCCATCATTATGGCATTAGCGGAATCCCGCAGGGTAGGCCAGTAGCAAGCAGGCGAGCCCGCTTGCTACGACGCGAGGAGGGTGGGCTTTATGTAAACTGGCCGCCGACTTTCCCCAGCCAACACGAGAGCCCCCATGGCCAACCACGACCTCACTTTCCTGCCCGACCCCGACCCGCAATCCATCTCCTCGGACGTTGCCGGTTTCGCCGGTTTGCTGGTGTCCACCCAAATCCCCACGCGCGCCGATGGCAGCCTCGAACTGGGCGGCATCGTCGAGCAAAGCGAATGCACCTTGCAGGCCCTCAAGCTGGCGTTGGAAAACGCCGGCAGCTCCATGGACCGCGTCCTGCACCTGACCATCTACCTCACCGACATGGCCGACCGCGCCGCGTTCAACCAGGTCTACCAGCGCTTCTTCGCCAAGCCCTGGCCGGTGCGCGCCGCGGTGGGCGTGGCGGCGCTGGCGGTCGAAGGCATGCGCGTGGAAGTCACCGCGATGGCGGCCAAGGGCTGACACGTTCAGGGCACGCGTTGGCGTGCCCGCACTCTCCCGCGCCCTCAGGGCCGCAAGTGCTGCAGATAGCGGGCCAGCACGGGCCCCTCGAACCGCGACTCGACAATAGCGCTGCCCGCCAGCATGGCCGCTGTCTGGCTGCGATCCCAGTGGTAGTTGTGCTGGTACAGCTCAAGAATTGTCTCTTCGCCGTACTGGGTTTCCTTGAACATGCCCAGCAAGGGGTACAACGGCTCGTCCGGGTCGCTCTCCCACAGCGCCACCCAGTCCTTGAAGGGAATCACCGGCAAGGAGCGCCCGTAATAACCCCCGACCCGCGCGCAAAACGCCTGGAGCCCCAGGTTGGTGGCTTGGCTCTGGCACAGGTTGAATTTGCGCCCCAGAGCCTGGGGTTTGCGGGCAATCCAGGCCAGGGCCTTGACCATGTAATCCACCGTGGTCAGCCCCTCGCGCATGTCCTGCAAACCCGGCACCGCGTTATGGGCCAGGCACGTCTGGATGAACCGCCCCCACCATTGGTAGTGGGCGCTGACCCCGGTTTCACTGTGGCAAGTGGCGTAGCCCAGGCGAAAAGTCATGGCCGGCATGCCGTTGGCGCAGGCCTGGTCGAGGAGTTTTTCCATCACCCACTTGCTTTGCACATAGCCCAGGTCGCAGCGGATGGCAGGCAGGTTTTCATCGATGCTGTCGGTTTCCAGCACGCGGGTCTTGCCGGTGAACCGGTGCCCCCAGCTATAGATGGAAATGGTCGACATCAGCATCAACGCTTTGGGCTGGCCCGCAGCGGCAAAGCGGATGATCTGCTCAAGCCCTAGCACGTTATCCCGACGCAAATAGGCGTACGGCATGATGAAGTTCACCGCACTGGCGCAGTGGTAAATCACCTCCACGCACCCGGCGAGGGCTGAGTAATCCGCCGCGCCCAGGCCCAGATACGCTTCGGGCAGGTCCGCGACATAGACGCGAACCCGCCGCCAGTCCCGGGCCGCTATGGGTGTTTGATAGCGTTCACTGATCTGACGCAACCGCGCCAGGCCCGCCACGGCACTGTCGCAACGCACCGGGCAATGAACCATTGCCGTGCCAGTGGCCAAGAGTTGCGCCAATAGATGAACGCCGACAAACCCGGTGGCGCCGGTCAGCAGCACATGCCGGGGGGCGATCAACCGGTCAACGTCGAACTGGCCGGCAAAGCGCACATCACCGACCAAGCCCACATCCTGTTCAAACCCTGCGTCTGCGCTGCGGACCTCATGCCCTTGGCCCTGGGTACGCCGCGCCAGTTCCGCCGCCAGCGCCTTGAATACCAAGTGCTGGTAGATATCCCCCACCGTCACGGGCACCCGGAAATGGCGTGACGCCTGGGTCGCCAGCGCCGCCGCCCGCAGGGAATGCCCGCCCACCTCGAAAAAATGCGCATCCGGGTCAAAGTCACCGTGGCCCAGCAGCTCGAACCAGATCTGTGCCAGCGGCCGCTGGCCGGGCCCGCTGAAACGGCTGAGGTCGAGGCTGGCGGGAGCGCTGTCCTTCAATAGTTGGAGCAAGCCCGGTTTATCGACCTTACCGTTGGCATTACTGGGCAAGGCGTCCAGGCATCGGTAATGCGACGGCAACATGTAGTCGGGCAAGTCCGCTTCCAGGCTACGCCGCAAACCGGCGATCAGGCGCTGTGGGTGCGTGCTTTTATTGCGCGGTACAAAAAAGGCCACGAGGCGTTTCTCGGCTTGCGTGCCCACGTCCTCCACCACCACCGCGACCGAGCCGATAGCGGTCTCGCGCAGCAGCCGCGCTTCGATTTCCCCCACTTCGACCCGATAGCCGCGGATTTTCACCTGGCCATCCTGGCGCCCCAGGAACTGCAAACTGCCATCGGCCAGCAACCGGCCCTGGTCGCCGCTGCGATAGACCCGGCAACCCAGGGCCGGGACAAACACAAAGCGTTCGGCCGTCAACTGCGGCGCGCCAAGATAGCCCCGAGCCAGGCAGTCGCCGGCAATGCACAACTCCCCGGCTTCACCTGGGCGCACCTCATTGAGGTCGCCATCGAGCACGAATACCTTAAAGTCGCCCATTGGCCAACCGATGGACGCAGGGCTGTTCAGGCGTGCGCTGGGCACCACCCGTGAGGTGACGAAAATCGTGGTCTCGGTGGGGCCATAACAGTCCACCACTTGGTAACTGAGGTGATCGACGTCCACCGGGTGCAGTTTTTCCCCACAGGTATAGATAAACCGCAACTTCAAGCCCGGCGGCTGAATCGCATTGAGTACGTCATAGACCCTGAGGGTGGGGACAAAGGCATGGGTGATTTCATGGGCCACGCAAAATGCCAGGAACTCATCGCTGTTGAGCAGCACGCTGTCGGCCGGCACCTGAATTTGCCCGCCGGCCAGCAACTGCGACCAGATTTCTGACTGGGATAAGTCAAACCCCACCGCCGCCATCAAGGTACCCCGGCTACTGGCATCAATCTCCAGGTCACGGTTGTGCAGGCGGATCAACCCCAAAACCGAGTGATGCTCGATCACCACGCCCTTGGGGTTGCCCGTCGTACCGGACGTAAAAATCACGTACATGGCGTCCGTGGGGCTGACGTCGACAGGGCGAAAAGGCACTGCCGTGGGCGACGCCAGGATGCCTGCGACGGTCTCGACCCGGCACGCCAGTATCGGCCAGCTATCGCTGGGGTGAGTGGATAACACCAACGCGGCATTGCATTGCCGGGCGATGTATTCCTTGCGCGCCAAGGGCAGTTGCCGGTCCAGCGGCACAAATGCCGCGCCCGTCTTGATGACCGCCAGCAAGGCCACGATCAACTCGACCGAGCGGTGCGCCTGGACTAACACCAGGTCACCCGGGCCGATGGCCAATGATTGCAAATACGCCGCCACCTGCGAGCTGAGCCGGTCCAGCGCCGCGTAAGTCAACGTCCTGTCTACCCCGACAACCGCCAGTGCCTCGGGGGTCAAGCGAGCCTGTTTCCCAAACAGGCTCACAAGGGTTTCACCGGCCATGACTGCTTCTCTTCAAGTAATCCTTGGGTCAACTCACCAACTGCAAACTCGACAACCGGGGCATAGGCTGCCACTGCTAAAAACACTTGAGACCTGTAAGAAATAACAGTTTTTTAGAATGTATTTTTATTGCCTTAGAGCGATTTTTTATAAATCGACTGGTGTTGCTTCCAATGGTTTTTCTGGCGAAACGGGATATGTGGACGTGCCCCTGCCAATCGACGCAATTGGAAAGTCAACGCCCAGCTCTCCGGCCCCACGGAAAGCATCATCGATCTTTTAAAGATCGCGCCGCTTACCCCAGGCTGGACCTGTGAAGTACAGGTCGCTGATGTACAGGAACTGTATCGTCGATTATCCGCCCCCGAGTAACCACAAACTAAGCGCCAGAGCGACCTTATCCACACCCATTCTCGGTAGGTCGGCGTTGTAGCGACGCAGCAGAGCCCGGAAAACACACATCGAACGCAGTTCCGTCCTGCACATGGGAACTAACCCCTAAATCCCCGCCATGGGACTGGACGATTTCCCTGACGATAAACAGACCCAACCCGACACTGCGTACCTCATTGTCGGCCTCGGTGCCGCGGGTCATCGGCTCGAACACATTGATGTGCCGCAGGCACGAACAGCTATCTTGATGCGAAACTCAAAGCGTTGACGACAAAGGCAGAAAACCAATGACAGTGCCGCAAAACAAAGATCAGTTGCTGGACGCGATCAACTCAACCTTTGATCGGCTTATCGAAGACTTGAACAGCATCCCGGCGCAACGGGCCACGGAGCGCACCCTAGAGGGCCACGTCAAAGGCACCCGGATGAGCCTGTGCGACTTGGTCGCCTACCTGGTGGGCTGGAATGAGTTGGTTCTCAAATGGATAGACAGGAGCGCCGCCGGGCAACCCATCGACTATCCCGACACAGGTTTCAAAGGTAACGAACTCGGTCAGCTCGCCCAAAAGTTCTACCGAGACTATGAGGGCATCACTTATGGGCACCTGCTCGAACGTCTGTGCGTGGCAAAGGGGCGAATCGTTTCGTTCATACAAAACCAAAGCAATGCTGATCTCTACGAACACCCCTGGTATGACCGCTGGACACTGGGGCGCATGATCCAATTCAACACGTCTTCACCCTACGCCAACGCGCGTAAACGCCTACGTCGCTGGTTGAACAACTTCTAACATTGAGTGGCCCACATATTGTTTTGATTTGCCGACAGCAAAATCCCACGAAGATGTAGGAGCCCTCTTTTCTTTGCACTTGGACTGGTTATCCGTAAATATTCCTCACAATATTGTTCGCCTGACGGAGCTCTCCACGCCCATGCGGATTGGCTCAATATTTCTTTGTGTACCGCGAAGCTGAGCACCTTACGACTCCACAGCACAAAACACCTGTAAAAGAGATATGGATTTCTCCACAGCAACTTTAAAGGGACTTGAAAATGCAACTGACACCACAGTTCATAAGAGAACAACTTCACCAAGAACGCGTTATTACACGCAATGTAGAGTATGTTTGCGACCACATCGAAAGCTGGTGGAAAAATCATGACCTGTGCCTGTCAAACCATGCACTGAAACTACAGTTAATCTCACTTCTCAGCCTGACATTGCGGGGAGACGACAGGTATTACTTCGATAATGTCGGAAAACATGGCATCTCCGCCGTTTGCTTTACTGGCATATTCCACACCGACGACTATTACCTGGCGCTCATTACTCACGAAGCACTGTGCGAGCTTTTTCATCTTCGAGATATCAAGTACCCCTATGAAAATCACAAGGCCCTGTTTCTGAAGCCTGGAGCCGAAAAATACCGCGACTGGGGAAACGGATACGGTGAGATTACGCCCCACTCCGATGATCTATACGAAACGCAACCAACTGACCTTCTTGCCCTTACTGTCTGCCGCGACAAAACCCGCACCCCCACACAGTGCTTTCTTGCAAAAAACGTTACTGACCATCTCGATAATTCAGAACTACACCAACTTGCGCAAATGACGGCCGTCTTCCGCTCGGGAAAGAACGTGAGATTGTCGAAAAATCTTGAGCGAAAACTAATTCAATACGACCCAACCTACGGCATTCAACTGCATCTTGATTTTCGCATCGATACTGAGGTCGGAGAACGTATGATAGCAACCAACCCTCGCGACGCGGGTTTGATTAAAAATATAAGACAGGGCATTCCCTCGTGGACGCCAGTTTATTCAGCGGCCACCACCGGCACGTTTTTTATTCTGGCGAACCACAAAGCACTGCACGCCCGCCCCATTATAAATTTGAACATTGGCGTCGCCGCCAATCAAGCACAAACAACCAAATTCCGGGAAACCCCAAGACTTCTATTCCGAAGTAAAGGGCCGAGGCACAACCTATCTCTCGAGCAAGACTATGGCAATTACCTTTGAAACCTTCAGAACTGAAAAACAGAACCTTGAACGCCGCAATATATATAACGGCCAAACGATCCAGCCAGCGAAAACGCCAACTGCAATGGCATAAAAATCCTTAACTCGCTCAAGGCAATTCAATGAAAGGCGCCTTCCTTGTCAGACTTATCATCGCAACGTCCCTGTACACGATTATGGGGCGGGCCACAGTGTGGTTTGATCCTATTTCCAACGCGATACTCGTCTTTGGCAGCCGCTTTTTCTTAGTCTTCTCGCCATTTTTTTTCTCGCGGTTGCAAGCCAATGCCATCCCAGCTGCGACCTTGCTAGCCGCCCTGGGCAGCGCATTGATTTTGCTCCCCAACCAGTTTTTTTTTGTGATCGGAGCGACGTGCCTGGCGATTGGGGTTAGCGTCGCGGGATATTTAATTAGAGCCTATGCATCTGAAAACATAGGTGCAGCCGCGCAAAACAAGATAGCAATAAACTGCGGGGTAATTATTGCAGGTATAACGCTTTCACTGCCCATACAAAACAACACCACTATCGCACTGATAAGTTTCGTCTTTCTACTAATTGCCTCATATGTTGCCCGGCACATCGTTGCGTCACGAACACACATAGAACTACCTGCCGGAAAGAATGTATCCAGGCCCATTCGCCTGGCTTGGGTGCTGCTAGGCCTGACCATGGGTCATCAAACTGTATGCGCCATTCACATTACTACCTCAGTACATTGTCTCCACCTTGGGCTCTCTCACACAGTGGTATGGACTCGTCGTACTAGCCAGTAGCGTCTTCATAGTTGCTTTTCAAAAAGTGGTGAGCCATATCATAGGGAAGTTCGCCAGCGATAGAGCCGCGATGATTATAACGTGGGCAACCATGCTCTGTGGCTTATGCGTAATAGCGAGCCTGGGCGTTTTCCATGTAGAGACATTAGCCGGCGCACTTGTCTGGGTATTGATTCTTTCCTTGATCGAATGTTTTGCCAGCTACTTAGATGTATTCGGTGCGCGGGACAACTGTCTGTTCATAAAAGAACTCTCGGTCGGTGCAGGAGGGGGATTGGGTGCTTTGATCTCGCGCTACTTTCCTGTCGAGATCTCCGGCCAAATCCTGGCGTTGACCGGAATTACATTTTTGATAATCGCCGCAGTCCTTTTTTTAAATACTAAAACAGACTATAGCGCTCAAGGTAGGCAACACGATGCGAATTAAGAGTATTTCGATCAATTTATTGCGTATCCCTCTTAAAAAACCGTTCATATCATCCCTGAATTCAACACATAAGTGCAACGCTCACCCCTGTATGCACTTCGTACGGCGTCTTCCAGCCCAAGCGCTTGCGCGGGCGTAGATTGATCCTCGCTACTGTCCGATTGACGGCTTCGACGGTCA